>JABAHL010000018.1:0-46050 GCA_019353055.1 Faucicola osloensis | reverse complement strand
AAGTTCTACAAGATTGTCCATGTAAGAAGTCCTGGTTAAAGGTGTTTGTGGTGAACTTACTTTAGCATGTTGGACTTCTTTTTTTTATCCTTTCTTATGTCGAATTCAGGTTAATTATTTGGACAATAAAAAAGACACCCTTGATACCCTTTTTTATTGTTCCTTTTTTATCGTTATATGGCTCAAAATCTTTAGCAACCTTTAGCGATGATAAGCATATTTGGGATCCGCGGCCGCGGTGAATAACACGTCCGTTGATGAGTTGAGTGCTGTTTCAACCGAGTCTTGTACTACCCCAATAATAAAGCCAATCGCCACTACCTGCATGGCAATGGTATCAGGAATATTAAAAAAACTACAGGCCAATGGTATCAATAGCAATGAACCCCCTGCAACACCCGATGCCCCCGCCGCAGCTAAGGTAGATACCACAGATAACAACAGTGCAGACCCAAAATCCACATGAATACCTAACGTATGTGCCGCTGCCAATGTCATGACATTGATGGTAATCGCTGCCCCTGCCATATTAATGGTGGCACCTAATGGAATAGTGATTGAATAGGTATCTTCATGTAAACCTAACTTATGCGCAAGGTTTAGATTCACAGGAATATTGGCAGCGGAACTGCGAGTAAAGAAGGCGGTGATGCCACTTTCTTTAAGACAGGTAAATACCAGTGGATAAGGATTTTTGCGGGTTTTGACAAACACAATCAATGGGTTTACAACTAAAGCGATAAACGCCATAGAGCCGACCAACACCGCTAACAAACGCGCATAACTTAATAACACTGACAGTCCCGTTTCAGCGATGGTTTGTGTCACCAAGCCAAACACGCCCAATGGCGCAAACCAAATTACCCATTTGACCACGCTTGAGACCGCTTCCGCCAAATCGTTAATCATTTGCTTGGTATGGTCTGAGGCATGACGCAAGGCAAGACCCAGAATCGCTGCCCAAGATAGCACGCCCATGTAGTTGGCATTGACGATCGATTTGATAGGATTTTCCACCATGTTGGTCAAGAGTGCTTTTATCACTTCTGCTAAGGATGACGGTGGCGTCTGACTGACTTCACCGGCTTTTAAAATCAATTCAGTTGGGAATAAAAAGCTTGCCACGACGGCCGTCAAAGCTGCCAAGAACGTACCTGCCATATACAGTATCATAGTTGAGCGGACATTGACCTGAGTGCCTGATTTATGCTGGCTGATAGCGGCAATGATTAAGATAAACACCAACAACGGTGCAATCGCTTTTAACGCACCGACAAACAACGCACCCAAAATTGAGATGGTTTGCGCCACACTCATGGATAAACCGCCGATGATAGTCGGATTGGCTAATGAACCGACTAAAATACCAAGTATCAGCCCTATCACAATCAAAGGCACCAACCCCACGCGCTGATACGCTTGGATAAGCTTTAACATAATAACCTCTTAATATTTCACCGCAAAAATGGCTGCTATATTAACATTTTTTAACAATTTGAATAAATTATTTTTAAAATCGTCAACTTAAAGCTATCAAAGTATTGGGTAAAGAGGTTAGCAGATTTGAAAAACTTGGATGGTAGGTAGGCTGCTAGTTGCTAGTGCTTGTAATTGTGCTTGATAAACGCGGTATTTGTGACGACCACTTTCAACCTGTTCGGGGGCGGCATCGATGACTTCTAGCAGGCGGCTAGCTTGGGTATCTACAATTGCTTCGTTGGTAAGATTGATGACGACGCCATCAAATAAGGTGACAAGTTCGATATTATCGGTAAGTACCACACTGGCAGGGATTTTTTGGTGATGAAAAGCATCAAGTTGCTGGATAATTTGGTGGGGAATAAACGCCACATCACTCAATGACCATAATCGGTCATCAAGTGAGGATAGTAGATCGGACGCTGCCACCACGATAATACTATCCTCGCTTTTGGCCAACACAGTTGCAATCAGCTGGCAGACGAACGCCAGCTGTTTTTTTTGCGGGGATAAAATATAAAAACTAATTTGTGATGCCATCATTAGGGGTCAGCGTCCTATCACCTAGACTGCATCTTGGGCAGCTTGGCGATAAAGATAATGCATCAATAGCGGTACTGGACGACCTGTTGCGGTTGGCTCTTTGCCCGACTGCCACGCCGTCCCTGCAATATCCAAGTGCGCCCAAGGGATATCTTCAACAAACTTCGATAAAAAACACGCGGCTGTGACTGACCCTGCTGGCATACCGCCAATGTTTTGCATATCTGCCATGTTGGATTTAAGCTGCTCTTGGTAGTCATCATCCAGTGGCATGTGCCAAACACGGTCATACGCTGATTCGCTAGCTTGTTCAAGCTCAAAAATCACATCTTCATTGTTACTGTATAGACCTGAGCGCACATAACCCAGCGCCACGATACACGCCCCCGTCAAGGTTGCCATGTCAATAATCACTTTCGGCTGATAGCGCTGCACGTACACCAAGGTGTCGCACAGTACCAAACGACCTTCGGCATCCGTATTGAGGATTTCGACGGTTTTACCATTCATGGCAGTGACGATATCACCAGGGCGAGTCGCTGTTCCTGATGGCATATTCTCCGCACAAGCGAGTGCGCCAACGACTTGCAGCGGTAGACGCGCTTCGCATAGTGCTTTAATCATGCCCATGACTGCAGCTGCACCGCCCATGTCGTATTTCATCTCACCCATACCTAGACCTGGTTTGAGTGAGATACCGCCACTGTCAAAGGTGATGCCTTTACCCACCAGTACAATCGGTTGCTCCAGGCTTGATTTTTTGCCTTTGGTTTTGCTGGTTTTGTCTTTTTTGGCGGCTTTGCCATTGTACTCAAGTAATACTAGCTTAGCTTCATGCGCTGAGCCGCGAGCGACTGCCAAAAAGCAGTTCATCCCTAATTGCTGCATGTCTTTTTCACCCAATACCTTGACCGTCAATAGCTCTGGGTATTGATTTGCCAAGCTTTGCGCTTGCTCTGCAAGATAGGCAGGGAAACATACATTCGGTGGCTGATTTGCCAAATCTTTGGTGAGTGATTGACCTTGCGCAGTTGCCTGCTGCAGCTGTAGCAGGGTGTCAAACTCGGCTTGGTTGTCTGCGCTGACCAATAAGGTCACGTCTTTTAGCGTCGGTTTATCCGCTTTTTGCGATTTATAAATATCAAAGGTATAGCTTTGATTCAACAGGGCTAATGCCAACTGACCAAAACTCACTTCATCAATACTATCGCCTAAACTGATCACGGCAGATTTGGTAAGACGGCTTAAACTTGCATAAATTGCTTTGGCAATTTTTTGTAGGCTACCGCCGTTTAATTTTTCTTGACTGCCCACGCCAACCAATAACAGACCCGTATTGTTGTCTGTGCCATAACTGATTGCGGTGTCGGCAAGCTTACCCTTAAAACGACTCGCTTCAATCAAGCGACTGACAGCGGTTTGTAGCTCACTCGTTAGTTGCCCCATAGTTTGGCTATTGTCATCTACCAATACCACGTGATAGCTATTCTTGACCGTTTTTTTAAGCGCGGTCGCTAGTGTCAATGTCAAACTCATTTAAGCTCCTTAATTATTGTTATCAAGAAATAACTATTATCATAGCATACCTATTATCGTATTTGGGTTATAGCATTTGGCTTATAATATTGGGCGATGGGATAGCAGGCGTCATTGCGTAGGGTAAAATGCAGTTGTGAAAAGTCTTTGTAAAAAGTGGCATTGATAAAGCGGCTGTAAAAAGGGGTGGTGAAAAGTCCTTGTGAAATGTTACCTTACAGTATTCATATTCATAATCTCTCGGCAACGCGCTAAAATAGCCGATTAACAGATGCGCTCAATGGTATGATGTCGTACAATATTGGCATTTACTTTCCTAGCTGTTTGAATTGATTAATCTTTGAGTAATATTAGGTGGTTACTTGTGATATTACGACGCTATATGACGCAACAAGTCGCCGCTAATACTGCGATTGTGCTGTTATTTCTGATGGCGCTGATGCTCGGCGGTCGCTTAATCCGCTACTTTGGTATCGCCGCAGAAGGCAGGCTGGATGTGGGTTTGCTATTTGCTATTATTGGCTATAACATTCCAACCTTTCTTGAGCTAATTTTACCGCTGTCGTTTTTTATTGCGCTGATGCTCGTGCTAGGTCGTATGTACGTGGATCAGGAGATGAGCGTCCTGTTTGCCAGTGGTATCAGTCGCGGTCGTCTGACGCGGTTGATGATTCCACTGATTACTGGGTTATTTGTATTTCAAATGGGAATTAGTCTTTGGGCAAAACCATGGGGACTGTCTAACAGTGAGCAGATTTGGCAAACCCAGTCGCTCGGTAGTTTACTCGATTTAGTGCGTCCAAAAACCTTTATCAGCAGTGGCAACTATCACCTGTATGTCGATGAGTTTGATAAAGAAAAACGTGAACTCAAAAACCTATACGTGGTGCAGCAGCAAACCGATAAAAGCGGCAAAATCGCCAAAAATGATGTTATTATCACGGCCACGCGCGCCTATCAAGTACCCAGTAAAGACACGGATAGCTCAATGCAGCTAGATTTGTTTCAGGGTCGTCGCTATGAGCTTGGCACCAATCAGGCCAAATATAACCAAGCCAGTTTTGAAAAATATCGCATCACCCTAGAAAAACCTGCCAGCGAAAAAATTACCGAAACCAATGTCGAAACCCAAACCACTGCCAAACTGCTCGCCAATACCCAAAAACCCGAAGTCAAAGCCGAGCTGGGCTATCGCTTTACCATGCCGTGGCTAATTATCATTGCGGCGATGCTTGCTACCCCGCTTGCACAGGTACGCCCCCGTCAAGGACGCTGGCTTCGTTTGTTACCTTCAGTGCTCATATTTGCTAGCTGTGCGATTAGTATCATTTCGTTACGCACTGCCATTGGTAAAGAGCGTATTAGTGAGTACGCGTATATTTGGCTAATCGTTGGTTTTATCGCATTTGCATTGGTGTTAAATTGGCAAAGCCGCGTGGTACATCGTGTTCGCTATCGTCGCCAAAGTCGTCAGTTGTCCACAGGCGGTCAGCCATGATTTTATCTCGTTACGTTAAAAAACAAGCGCTTTTTGCCATGACAGGGGCTATCATTGGTCTTTGGCTCCTTAAAGTCGTCTTTGATTATTTGGCAGAGTTGCAGGATCTCAATGATCATTACAATTATTTAGATGCCTTGCGTTTTATTGCCTATAGTGCACCCAGTGATTTACTCGACTATATGCCATTTGGCACGCTGTTAGGCGCTGTGGTAGGTCTAGGCTTGCTTGCCAACACCATTGAGCTGACGGTGATTCAAGCCGCAGGTATCAGCCGCTTTAAAATAGTCGGTTGGGTGATGCAACCAGCGATTCTTTTTGTCATTATTGGGCTATTACTTGGGCAGTATGTAGTGCCAGCTAGCAATCAGTTAGCGCACCAAGTCAAGCATGACAAGCCTTTGCTATCAAGTGCCATTAACGGTTATTGGGACAAACAAGCCAACCGCATCATCAATATTGACTATGCCAATACCAAAGGCGAGCTCAAAAATATCAAAATTTGGCAGCTAGACGACACTGCCCATATCCAGCAAGTGCTACAGGCCGATACTGGCAGCTTTGTCAGTCAAAATACCGCCGATAAGACATCGGGCTGGCAGCTGCAACAAATCAAACAATTAACCATCGCTGCCGATGGACACAGTCAGTTGACTACCATCCCGACTATGACGCTGCAATTACCCATTGAGCCGTCAGCGATCTATCTGTTAACACGCAGCCCTGATAACATGTCAGTGACCGAATTGTGGCAGCACCAACAGCTCTTAGCCAAAGACAAACGCCGCTCGCTTGAGCATGAAGTTGCCTTTTGGAAAAAACTATTGTCGCCTTTTGCCATGCTATCGCTAGTGTTGGTTGCTTGTTCATTTGTATTTGGCTCCTTGCGTAACCAAAGCTTGGGCTATCGCATTGTGATTGCTCTGCTCTTTGGCTTGGTATTTAGTTATCTGCAAGATTTGGTCGGGTTTGTCAGCTTAAGCACGGGATTTTCACCGTTTTTTATGGTGCTGTTACCGATTATTGCCAGTGCCGCGCTTGGCGTGTATTTAATTAGAAATAAAAACTGATATGTCTGCTGATTTATTGACTGACCCGCGTGTCGAAGCCCATCCGTTTGGTGACTTCTTTTTTGCTGATACCAAAGTCTTGATGATGGGTACCATGCCGCCCACACCTGATAAATGGTGCATGGCATTTCATTATCCCAATTTTTATAATGATATGTGGCGTATCATGGGCAAGGTGTTTTTTGATGATATCGATTATTTTCGAGTCGGTGACGAAAAACGCTTTGATGCCGAAAAAATTAAAGCATTTTTACAGGCTTATAAAATCGGTGAATGTCCCTCAGTCACTCACGTCATCCGCGAAAAAGGCAATGCGGCTGACGAACATTTGACCGTGGTGGCTACAGTTGATTTGGGTAAAGTTTTGGCACAGCTTGAGCAGGTCAAGTGGATTTATACCACCGGTGGCAAGGCCACAGAAGTGCTGATAGCGCTGGTGAACCAAAGTATCAGCGATCCCGCGTCACCCTATTTTAATCCCAGTCAAACACCCTATAAACTACCAAAAACCAATCAGTTTCTTGAAGTTAACGCTTTTGGGCGAGCATTTGGTATTTATCGGTTGCCATCCACCTCGCGCGCTTACCCGCAAAGCTTGGAGAAAAAAGTAGCCGCTTATCGGGCGTTTTTTACCTTGGCGGGGATATTGCCCGCAAGCGGCAGTTAGCACAATCGACAGTTAGCACAATCAGCAGTTAGCAAATAATAAGTAAGCTGCCATGACACAATTGATATAGTCACTGTGATTACCCTACTTTATACTCTTGCCTAAGACTGATAATCAATGCTGACAGTTAACGCTTACAGTTAATGCTTACAATCATCATTTCAAAAAACACACCGTATAAAATCAAGGCATGGGAGCCGATGCATGGCCAACACCGCACCACCAATCTTGCTTGTCATCGCAGTTATCAGCATGATTGGTTGTGAGCAATCTGATTCTCAGCAGCCAGCACCCCCTACCGCTGCCGCCGTGAGCGCGCCCCAAGAATTTGATGATAAACCATTGCCCCAAGTATTAGACACACAGGCAATCAATAAAAACATGCTTACCGTCAGTCAACTGGCACAAGGCTACTTGATGCCTGACTCAAGTACCATCAATGACTATCAAGAAGCGTATTTTACTGTCATCAAGCAGCCAAGCATCGATGCGGCTGCAGCCAGTGACCCAAACGCCCTCAATCAATTTGACTATATACCCATCTCGCCTGATATGATTTTTGTCAAAACCATGCTGAGTCATTTTGATGAAACCATCGCACTTGCCAGTATTGAGCAGCGATATGGCAAAAATCCTGAACTGCTAGACTTAGCCCAAGACATTATTAGCTCACGCCAAAATGAATCACAAATATTACAGAATTGGCTTGCCATGCAACTAATTCAAAACACCGCGGACCCTAATCAGCCGATGGCAGATAGTGTGGCAGCCCAGCAAGAAATCGATAGCATTATCGATGATATGCAGCAAGAAATGGTGGACACAGTCATGACTAAAAACGCCGACCAAGCGTTTGCCCAAACCGTGTTGATTCATCATAAAGGCGCGATTGCGTTCTCACAAGTGGTCGCTAAATATGGTAACGATGACAAAGTGCGTAGCCTTACCAATACCCTAATCGATACCCAACAAGCCGAAATCCAACTTCTACAAAACTGGCTCCGTAATCACGGTTATGCCCAATAATCGTTTGCTGTAGCAAATGAAAAGGGCTGCTTATCGCGCGATAACCCGCCCTTTTTTAACATTAAATTCACCTAAGTGATGTTGGCTAACTTGATGTTTGTTAGTTATCATCCACATCATGAACCATTCGCGTGAGCGTGATTTGCCGCTGTAACTGCCGAAGCGGTCTTAGCTCGTCAAGCAGCGATAGTATTAAGCCAATCGCTTGCGGACTGGCATCAAAATCACGGCGTAGGCGTGAGGCAAGGCGCACTGTGGTCAATTGTGCGCTATTAAAATAGGGCTGGCTGTCGATAGCAGGTGTTTCAGCATAAATAATATCTTCATCCATCAGCGCTAATACCCAGCTTTTATCCCAACTACTCGCCATAATCAAATCATCTAAGGTTAAGCGTAATGATAAATCCGTATGGGTGGTTTGAGCCATGTTACACTCCTTTTATCTAGCTATAGTTATGTTTGTTGCCTGTTTGTCATTTTTTTTATTGTACTGCCTATTTTTTTTGCTTAGTTATCAATAAAGCTTAATTATCAATAGATTAGCGCGTTGGCACAAACGAGGCAAATGCCGATTTGAACGCTTCAAACGCTTGGATATCTGCGTCTGTATTAATTTTTGGCAACACGATATTTAAGCTTAAATACAAATCACCGGCTTCTTTGGCTGGGATACCTTTACCTTTAAGGCGCAGATTGGTGCCCGTGCGGCTATTTTTTGGTACATTGACATTGACCTTGCCAGCAGGCGTGTTGACCGTGATTTGACCACCCATGGCTGCTTCCCAAGGCGCAACGTCTACTGTTTGGAACACGTCTTTGCCTTCTACACGGATATTGTCTGGGTGATTGAATTTGATTTTTAGGTACAAATCGCCATTATCACCGCCATACGGGCTTGGATTGCCTTGTTTTGCCAAGCGAATTTGTTGCCCTTCGGCAATACCTTTGGGGATTTTGACCTCAATGGTTTTGGTTTGATAATCCAGCCCTGTCGCCGTTTGTACGGGTAAACTTAGGCTGATTTTACGGGTATCGCCTTTATAAGTGGCTTTCAAATCAATTGATAACTCGGCATGCTGATCTTCGCCTTTGGTCGAGCGTTGCGACTGTCTGCCACCAAATCCGTCTGCACCGCCCCCGAATGTCGAGAAAATATCATCAAATCTAAAGCCACCCGCGCCTTGCGATTGACGACCGCCAGCCCCACCGCCAAACTGGCGAAGGATTTCATCCAAATCCGCTTGGCTCATATTGGCATTAAAGCCCTGACCGCCGCCCATGCCGCCAAAGCCTTGACCCATATAAGGGTTGTCGAGCATCAGGTCGTATTGGGCGCGTTTTTCAGCGTCCTTGAGCGTTTCATAGGCGTTATTGATTTCACCCATTTTGGCGTCGGCATCGGGTGAGTCGTTGATATCAGGGTGATATTGTCGTACCAGTTTGCGATAGGCTTTTTTAATATCTGCTTCACTGGCTTTTTTATCGACGCCTAAAATGTCATAATAGTTTTTTTCTGCCATTATTATTGTCCTTACAATTTTCGAATAGTGCTATTTGCGCAGCAATGTGATGATATTAATATAATGGCTATTTTGGTATTTTTCAAAGCTTCTTTGGTAATTGACGATAAATTAGCGCCAAGTGATATCAGCGCTTAATCGCAGTTTTGGGCTTTTCTTGACAACAGGATAACAGATGACAAAGGTTGCATTGTTAGATTATGGGATGGGTAATTTACATTCGGCGGGTAAAGCCTTGACGGCAGTGGGCGCTGATGTGTCGATCACGCGCGACCCGGCAGTGATTGCGGCGGCGGACAAAATCGTCTTCCCTGGCGTAGGGGCAATGCGCGACTGTATGGCAGAGATGCAGGCAGCAGGTATCGCTGATGCCGTCAAAACGGCGGTATTTAATAAGCCTGTAATGGCGATTTGTGTCGGAATGCAGGCGTTGTTTGAGCGCTCAGAAGAAAATGACGGGGTAGACTGTCTAGGGGTACTGGGCGGTGACGTCAAACGCTTTGATGATCATTGGCTAGATGACAAAAACGAACGCATTAAAGTGCCGCATATGGGCTGGAATACTATCACACATATGGATTTGGCGCATCCGCTATGGCAAGGGATTGAAGATAATACCCATTTTTATTTTGTGCATAGTTTTTATTGTGTGCCGTCTGATACTTCGATTGTGGCGGCAACCTGTGATTATGGCGTCGAGTTTTGTGCCAGCGTGATTAAAGATAATTTATTTGCTACCCAGTTTCACCCCGAAAAAAGCCATACCGCAGGGTTGCAACTATTGAAGAATTTTGTGGAGTGGAACGTTTAAAAAAGGGACATGTATCCCTTTTTTAAATAGCAAGCTTTTTTTGAATTGCTAATTCTTCATTAATTACGAAAAGATTATTGGGATTTATAGCCCATAGTTTTAACACTTTCTTAAATCTTGCTCTAAATGTATCGGTAATAGGTGGTAAATATTTTTTTGGAACAGGTTTTATGACGAGTCTAAGATGAATATCTATAGTTTCCCAATCAATATTTTTATGATTGTCGGCTAATTCATTATAGACTTGCTGATTCCTTCGCAAACATCCCATTAACTCCAATAGTAACGCATTTTCAAATTTCTCTAAAATTTCTTGCCAAAAAGCTTCATAATCTGAAGTTGACTCTGGTTTTGGTATAGATGACTTTGCTTCAATAAAAAATAATACATTACTTCTTAAATAAGTAAATTCAACAATTTTAAAACCATCACCCAATCCTTGATGTCCTGCGGAATTCTCTATTTTATAAATATCTTTTTCATCAAAATGTCCAAATGTCATGCCAGATTCTTGTATTGTAATCATTCTAACTTAAATTCCTTGAAACTCTTCCTCAAATAACCGAATAGACTCATTGATAATTTCAGTCTCCGGTAATCCATCTTCAAGAAGACAAGTTTGCTCCCATTCACCATTTTCATTAGCCATTAGTGTGGGAATATGCATTTGATTCTTATTAGCGATTAACAATAGCTTTTTAATGACATAATAAGAATGAGTCGCTAAAAAAAACTGAATCCCTGCTTGAGACAGTACATAAATAATATCAAGTAATTCAACAATAGCAGTAGGATGCAAGGCAGATTCAGGCTCATCAATAAATACGATTGAATCTTTATCTAAATATCTATTTCCCAAAAGGGTATCAAGAATAGCAACCTTTTTAATACCTTCTGCAGTTGTCATTATGGAAAACTTACTATTTCCTTTTTTATAAATCCAACTTTGACCTTTAGCATCAAACTCTACCTTCCCTGAAAACATTTTTTCCAGTTGCTTACGAGAGCTTGCAAAAGCATCTAAATTCCGCCCTTTTTGAGTTGGTATTTTTAGTGCTTTAACTAAATCAACATAGGTAGAATCAAAACCAAAAAGTTTATCAATGACAGCAGATTTGTAAATTACATCTATTAATGACAAAACTTCTTTAGGTGGTAAAAAAATAGAATTAGATTCCCTTTTACTAAGATTATTCTCTATATTAGCTACTTTTACACTGGTATCTTTGCCAAAACTGAAAAATAGCGAGCTTTCATCCTCTAAAGTAATGGTTGTTGACAGTTTCTTACCATCACCTTTTGTAACGATATCACCAATTTTTTCAGTTTGAAAAGTCCAATATAGTTTATCACTTAAAACTTCAGAAAAATCTTGATTAGAATTACCTCTTTTAGATTCTTCATGGCTACGAAGTACACTATATAATGCCTTGAGTAAAAAAGTCTTACCTGTACTATTTTTGCCAAGAATTAGATTAATTTTTCCTAGTCTTTTTCCATGAACTTCATTAATTGGTCCATAATTTTTTAATTCAAAATCCTTAAGCATTCTGATCTCGCATCATTAAATTTTATGAAATTGATGAACTAATATAACTTAATAAATCAATCAATTAAATCGATTTTGTACTTTATAAACTTCCCTCATCACTTCCCCAATGGTAGCAATCCCTTTTTTCAGCGTGTCATCATCTTGGGCGATGCTTAGGCGGATGCACTCATGGGCGTGTTTAAAGTTGTCAGTATCCACGCCAACAAAGAAATGCTCGCTAGGGATAATCAATGTGCCTTTAGCTTTTAATCGCGCATACAACTCCACCGTGGTTATCGGCAAATCTTTAAACCACACCCACAAGAAAATCGCGCCTTCAGGCTTGTGGATTTTCATCGCATTGTTATAGGGGCTTGGTAAGTCGCCCAGTTCTTGTTTTAGCAGCTGCACCGCTAATTTGGCTTGTCCTTGATAAAACGGACGAATATGATTGTCTGACAAATCTTTTAGCCGGTCATCTTGTAGCAGTGGCGTAGCAATCGCCGCACCAAAACGGGTCGGCGCTAAATTAACAATCGCGTTTAGGCTACTAATCGCTTTGACCACCTGCGGATTGGCGACCACAATCCCTGTACGCACCCCAGGCAAACCGATTTTTGATAAGCTAAAGCACAAAATAATTTGCTCATTCCAATTGAGCGTGGCTTGGCTATAGATGATATTGGGGAACGGCATCCCATACGCATTATCGATAATCAGGGGGATATCAAAGCGCTTGGCAATCGCTTCAAGGCGCGCCATTTCGTCATCAGTCAGCACGTTGCCTGTTGGGTTGGTCGGGCGTGAGCAGCAAATTGCCCCGATTTCGCCGTTGTGCAATTCAGCCAAATTTTCTAGCGTGTCAAAATCGACTCGGTATTTAAAAAAGCCGTCTTCGCCTTGATGTTGCACAAATTCAATGCTGGGTAGCACTGCGATAAAATGCTGCCCATCTACATGAGCATCGGCATAACCCACGTATTCTGGGGCAAGTGGCAATAGAATTTTTTTATCAATGCTGCCTTGTGCTTGATCGTCAAACTGCCCACCAAACAAATTAAATAAATAAAAAAATGCGTTTTGTGAGCCATTGGTCAGGGCGATATTGTCTGTGGTAAGTTCCCAGTCGTAATGGCGATTAAAAAAATCTACCAATGCTGCAATAAACTTGGCATCGCCCTGCGGCGTTGAGTAGTTTCCGATATTTTCGATGGCCATTGAACCCATATCACCTTCGGCTAGGGTTTTAAACACCGCCCAATAGGTTTGGTTAACCGTATCAATGCGTGCTGGATTGCCACCGCCGAGCATATTAATCGGTTGCTCGCTGTTAAGCGCGTTGCCCAAATCATCCATTAACTGCAAAATACCGCTGTTTTTGGTAAACTTTTCACCAAATTTTGAAAACTGCATGATTGCCCCTTTAATTTTGCCAAGCTATCTGCGTATTATAACAGGATGCAAGTGCCGTTGCCCGTTTTGACTCAGCTGCACAGCCACCATCAGGATACCCCAGCATGAAACCGCATTTACCCAAACTCAAAGGCTATAGCCACACTTGGCAAACCACCTTGATGGTGATGTTGATGGTGCTGGTGAGCGTGGCGTTGTCGCTGTGGTTTTTTTGGCGCAGTCTGTATTTACCCGAGCTACAAAACCATGCGACGTATCTTGCCCATCAGCTGTTGATGATTGATAAAGCGGATAAAGATTTTAAAAACAATCCCGAGCTTAAAAATTGGATTATTGACGCCTCACATATTAACGTGATTACTGACCCACAACAGATACCTTCTTTTCAAGAAAAAACCTTGGTGGATTATTTTATTAAGCGGATGGCAACACAGATGGAAACCGTGATGCAGCGTCCTGTATCGGTCAATTTTAAATTCAAACCCGTACCGATTTTGTATATTCAAGACAGTGCGCATCCGGATGTTTGGCTGCAAGAGCCTGTCAAGTTTTATGCCAAATATAGCCCAACGTCGATTTATTTTTTCTTATTGGGGATTCCGCTTGCCACGTTGCTGACTATTTTGTTTTTGGTAAGACAATTAAATCGCCCGCTCAAACGCCTACAAAAAGTGGCGATTGACTACATCACCCTTGGGCATGCCAACAATTTGGCGACCAATGAAGGCTCAACAGAGATTCGTCAGGTGAATTTGGCATTTAACCGACTGTTTCATAACCTGATCCAAACCCAAAAAGAACGCAATATTATGCTTGCTGGTATTTCCCATGATTTGCGCACGCCACTGACGCGGATGCGACTCACAGCTGAGATGCTACCCGATGAGTTTTTGCGCGAAGGGCTGGTGTATGACATTGAGGACATGGACGCGATTTTGGAGCAGTTTATTTCATTTATGAAAGATGGCTCAGATGAAGCAGTACGATTGACCAACCTGCGTCCCATCATTAACGAGATTGTGGTGCAGTTTGCCCCCACTCCATTTATTATCGATATCCAAGACGATCTGCCCAGTGTGCCATTGCGACCCTTATCCATTAAGCGTCTCATCGTTAATTTGGTCAATAATGCTTGTCGCTATGGTCAGCCGCCCATTCATATTGAAATCAGCATTGATGATGAGCTACAGCCTACCAAGCAAGTGGTCACCGATGAAAATCTAACACCAGAGATAACCTCTAGACAAAAATACTTAACCATCAAAGTTAGCGATGAAGGGCAAGGCGTTGCCGAAGATCAGCTTGAGCGAATTATGCAGCCGTTTGAGCGGGGCGAAACGGCACGTACCACGCAAGGGAGTGGACTTGGGCTTGCGATTGTAAGCCGCATTACTCACCTGCACAATGGTAGCGTCATCGCTCGTAATCAGCCCAATGGCGGCGGCTTAGTAGTGGTAGTGAATATTCCGATTATAGAATAAAGCTGACAGAAGACTAATGGGTTACTTAATAGGTTAGGCTAACCATGATTCTTTAGTAACTTTGGTGTTGATAGCTTTGGTGTTGATAGCTTTGGTGTTGATAGCTTTGGTTTTGGTAGCTTTGGTGTTGATAGCTTTGGTTTTGGTAGCTTTGGTTTTGGTAGCCATTTTTACTTTTTAGTACCAATCATGGGGGGTAATTCACTTGACACATTGGTGGCTGTGACAGGGTGAACCAATGCTGCGCGCGCCTGTGAGACGGACTGGCTTTCAGTAGGTTTGCGCAAAAAACTATAATAACCAAAAACCGCCATGTTGAGTACCACCAAGGCTAAAAATAGATAACGCATGCCATCCTCGCTTGTGATGATTTCGCTCATCGGTTAATTGATGTGCGCAAATTTTGCTAAACCATTGCATAACTCACTAAAATTTAGCCTAGTCTGAGCAAATTTGCAAGCATCACTGGTAACGAGCTTATGACCCTTGCGCTTGCGTGTATTTTTTCTCGCTACTTTTTTGGGTAATTTCATCGGCCTCAATACTTGAAGCTAGCTGGCTTTTCGGCCATGTCATAATAAATCGCGCTCCACCCAAGGTCGGGCTTTCATCCACTGACATACGACCATTAAACCAAAACGCAATTCGAGACACGATTGATAAGCCCAGACCATAGCCGCCCGAGGCACGGGTACGACTATCATCCAGACGCGCAAATGGGATAAAGACTTTTTCACGGTCTTTTTCTGGAATACCCTGTCCATCATCTTCCACACTGATAAAGGCCTCATTTTTTTCTAAGCCTGCTGAGATGATAATGGTGCTTTCGGCATAACGGGTGGCATTGCCTGCCAAATTTTGCAACACGCGGTGTAAATAGCGTCTATCGGCTTGTGCAAATACACCTTTTTGCACGTTGCCCACTTTGACAGTGACAGGTTTACCAAGCGCATTGGTCTCACGGGCAATCTGCGAAACGAGTTCTTGCAAATCGACATCTTCCCAGTCCATTTTAGGTGAGCCTTCTTCAAGCTTGGCATAGGTCAAAATTTCATCAATCAAGCCATTGAGCGATTCGATATCTTGGTCGATATAATCACGCTGACTCATCCGATCCTCATAATCATCCGTATCAGCCAGCATATCCACAGCAAAACGGATGCGTGCCACTGGCGTGCGCAGCTCATGGGATACCGCACGGGTCAACTCTCGCTGGGATTCAATCAAACGGCGGATGTGTTCAGTCATACTATTAAAGGTTGCGGCTAGATGGGCAATTTCATCTTCCCCAACAACTTTTACTTTGGTATTAAGCTTACCTTCGCGCACTTTGGTGATACCGCTTTGAATAAGCTGCAATTTACGCTCTAATGGGAAAATTAGCGCATACACCCCTAAACTAATCAAGAACATACTAATGAGCGTGATACTAATAATCAGATTAAGCGGAAACCAGTTAAATAGCGGAATAGGTCCCAAATCCACCACGGTATCTTGAAGTTCAGTCGGTGCTAATACCCTAATCGATGAATTCTCTACACTGGTATTGTCACGGAACATAATCACGATATCTTTGCGATACAGGCGCGCTTTTTGGTCGGTATCAAGCTGCAGTTTATTAATGGATTGCAAGGTAAGCTTAAAAGGGAAAAATTTTTGAATTTGTTGCAAGCGTTGCTGTTTTTCTGCCAAAGTACGATAGTAGGACAAATCATCGAGCAGCAATACGCCTACCCCTTTGATTTGTTGCTCACTAAGTTTATTAAAGCTCACATGCAACACGTTATTTTCACCCGAGACTTTATGATAAATCTCAGCCGTATTGGTATCGCTATTAAAACGTACTACGGCTTGTTGTTTATTGAGTCGATTGATTTCGCTGGTTCTAAAATCCGCTTTTGAGGTTGGTTCGATATTAAACTTGGTGTCAAATAAAGTACTAACATCAGAGAGCCATAAATTACGCTCTTTGGCAGTGACTTGGCGCGATAAGCCTGAATCAATGAGATAAAATGCCGCTGATGCCATATCCTCGCGATAAGTCTGTACCCGCTCTGCATTGATAGTGGTGATAAGCAGTTGCGCAAAAAATGCAACCAACAAACAGATAAATAACAGACCTGCATAAATTCGCAGAAAAATAGACTGGTTTAAGGACGATAATAGCGGCATAAAAATCTAGGGTTAAGGTCAATAGATAATAGCCGTATTATTACTTACCAATGCAGAGATTACAATGTGAAATTGTTGAAAAACTAGCTTAGTATTTAGCAACAAAGTAGTGATTGGTAGCAGTTTTGCTACTTTTAACAATGCCACAGCTTGCCGCTGATTACTGGGCGGCGGGTTTTTGCAAGGCTGCCAAAATTGCCGCTTCACCTTTGCTATTGCCAATCGCTTGCTCAATCATGTTGCCGTTTTCATCGAGTACCGAAATTACATTCGAGTGATTGATCATGCCACCTTCGGCAAATTGATAACGGATATTCATGGTATTGGCAAGCATACGGATATCATCATCACTGCCGCTTAAAAATACCCAGTTACCATCGGTTTTGTAATGCTCACCAAATTTTGCCAATACTTGTGGGGTATCGCGTTTTGGATCCAAACTCACCACTAAAAAACCCGTTTTCGCTTTGATATCTGCTGGTAGTTTGTCTTGCATGTCCTTCATGGTTTTCATCATAATTGGGCAAACTTGCTGACAGCTGGTATAGATAAACGCCGTGACTTGTTTTCTACCTTTTAAAGCATTGAGATCAAATAGCTTGCTCGTTTGATCCGTCCATTTGCCATTGGTTAGATAGACAGATTCTGTACTTGCCAATGCAGGCGTGCTTGCTGTCCCCACATCTTGATGATTCATTTTGCTATGGTCCATACCTGCCATATTGTCATGCGTCATCTTGCTATGATCCATTGCCGCAGAAGCGGCTACTGGCGTGTCGGTTTTGACATCGGCTTTGGTGTCGGGTTTTTGACAACCCGTTAGTGCTAGACTGCCGATGGCAACACACAAGGTAAAAATAGAAAAGTTATTTAACATATTCAACTCCTTTAACATAAGGATCATTAATCCAATCAATTATAGTATTTATTTGGCTTAGCCATCTAGGTTAGTCCTCTGCTTTTGCACAGCGAAAACCAAGACTTGATAGGGCAAACTTTGACGCCAAACTTGAGCGGAAACCATAGCGCATAAATGCCGCATAGTCTGAAGGATCGACCGCCCCTGCTGCCCCAGAACCACAAAACAGGCCTTGATTTAGGCTGCCGTCCGAACGTGACTCACCCGTGACAAGGTTGCTATTGAAGTCATCTGTCCATTCCCAAATCAGGCCATGCATGTTATGCACCCCCCAAAAATTGGCTTTATCCTGTGCGATGTCTGTCAGTGGTTTTTTGGCAGAGTCGCCATACCAAGCCAAGATTTTTTGATTATAGCCTTTTTCGCTACTACCATTTTTGCGGGTTTCTGAAGCTTGGGCAACGTACTCCCACTGCGCCACGGTTGGTAATTTTTTACCTTGGGCTTGACAGTATTCATTGGCGGCATACCAAGACACATAGACTACGGGTTTTTGCAAGTCGGCGACTACTGGCTGGTATCCTTGCTGGGTATTTTTTTGCCAATGTTTAAGATAATCCGCTTCGGTGAAGAGCTTGGCAATATTTTGTTTTTGCCATTTTGGATTGGCTTGCACAAATTGATAAAACTGCGCGTTAGTTACTGGCGTTTTATCTAGCTTAAACGCTCTCACTTGCACAATTGGACTATCTTTACTTAAGTATAAAGGACGATAAGATCCACTTTCGATTTTTACCATATCGGTATTGGTCAGATAGCGAGTTACAAGTTCCTTCGGCAAAGGTGCTACGGGTGTTGTGGTATCACTGTTGACATTGGTTTGTTGTACATTTGCTTGTGACGAGGTTGCACTGGCAACTTGCGTGACCTGATTTTTTACATCAGTTTGGCTAGACTTAGATGCCACTACTTGGCTATTTTTGTTTGCAGAAGTGGATTCTGACTGGCAGGCAGTCAAACTAACCACACATATCGCTATAGCCAATGTTTTTAAGGAAAAATTAATAGTTTGAACCATTTCACCGCTCCTAGTACTAGGATGTTGTGGCTGACTATCATAATATCGGCATACTAGCAGCTGATAAATTGAGATCAGTTTTTAACCAAAAACCCAATCCATCGATAAGAATAGATTGGGTATCAATGTTATATAGAATGTTAAATACGATGTTTACCGATTTTCACATTATTATTGGTGATGTAAGCTACTAAAGCGCAGGTTTGGTCTGTTTTGCTTTGGCCACATCTTCAGCTGACAACTCACCGCCTTTATTACCAAAACTGTTCAATACGTAAGTCACCACATTAGCAATTTGCTGATCATTGAGCGATACTGCTGGCATGACGCTGTTAAAGGTTTGACCATTGACGGTCACTTTGCCTGATAGACCATTTGCCACGATGCTCGCTGCACGTTTGTGGTCAGCGTTCAAGAAATCAGAGGCTGCCAATGGTGGGAAGGCATTTGGTACACCTTTACCATCTGGTTGGTGACAGGCAGCACAGTTAGCTTGGAAGGTATTTTTACCCATAGCAATTTTTTCTTGCAAGCTTGCAGGTACTTTTTGTGCTGGTGCAGCTGCGTTATCGATATTTTGTGGCGCGCCTTCTGGTAGATAAACTTGGTCGTTTTGTTTGCCAGAATAGACGGTTTTGTTTGGGTCACCTTCAACTTTTATGATACCCAATGCCCCTTTGTTAAAAGCACGGAAGATTGAGTGGTCAACCATCACAAAGTCACCTGGGACTTCAGTTTTGAAGGTGGCAATCGCCGCCCCACCTGCTGGGATTAGGGTCGTTTGGACATTGTGGTTTTCAAGCTTGCCCGCCTCTACGTTGACTGTGTCAAAAATTTCGCCAATCACATGGAATGAAGACACCATGTTGGGTCCACCATTACCGACAAATAGACGAACGGTTTCACCCACTTTTGCTTTGAGCGCGTTTTCACCCGTCAATGCTCCGACAGAGCCGTTGAAGACGACATAGTCAGGTTTTTCTTCAATCGCTTTATCCATATCAAATGGTTGCAGACCTTGTTGGCCGTATTTACCTTTGGTATAGAAGTCACCTTGCATCACATAATATTCTTTATCAACTTTTGGTAGTCCTTCTTTAGGCTCAACCAAAATTAGCCCATACATACCATTGGCGATGTGCATACCCACAGGCGCGGTCGCACAGTGATATACATATAGACCAGGATTTAACGCTTTAAAACTAAAGGTTGAGGTATGCCCTGGCGCGGTCATTGACGAGGCTGCACCACCACCTGGACCTGTTACAGCATGTAAGTCGATATTATGTGGCATTTTTGAGGTTGGATGGTTTGAAAGATGGAATTCCACCTCATCGCCCTCACGTACACGGATAAATTGACCCGGTACTTGTCCACCAAACGTCCAGAACATGTAGTCTACACCATCTGCCATACGCATGACTTTTTCAACGGTTTCCATTTTGACCACGACTTTGGCAGGGGATTTACGAGTGATCGGTGGTGGTACATTAGGCGCGTGCGTCAACACTGCTTCTTCAGTTGCTAGCGCACCGCTGGTAGTCTCTGTGCTTGTCGTTGTGGTAGCACTAGCGGGTGTACTGGCAGATTTGTTGGTATCGGCAGTTGGCTCGCGGTCAGCTTGTGACTTGGGTGCACAGCCTGTCATAAGAATCGACGATGATGCAATCACGGCAGCGATTGCACCTGCTAAGAGAGGTTGGTGGAACTTTGCAGTTTGGCGAGCATTCATGGGATCGTTCCTTATGCTTGGCTATAATGTTTGACTACAATATTTAGCTATAGACATCAGGTGAGGCTGTGAGTTTCTATCCCTTAAATCACTTGAGATACTTCACATTTACCCTGTTTTCTTATAATATATATATTAAATATATCTTTTTCTAAAATCAATCTATTTTGTATGTTTTTGTAGTTTATTTTGAGATTAGCCGAGTCCATCAATTTACACTAGAATTATGGACGCGTTATCAATATAAAAAAGCGTATAATATGTGGTTAGTTATATTCAATTTATGCTGCTCATTAAATAACCAAGTCGTTTGTAACCATACGGATTCATCAGTTATCCTAATAAACCAATTGGACCAATTGACCCAACTGCTCTAAGCTACTTGGTAAATTAAGCTGAACTTTTTTCATCTTAATCTACTCTTTTTTTTTCATAATGTATCTAGTTGTTTTTTTTCGTAACTAAATGTTAGTTGATACCGAGATAATATGAGAATTACCCAATACAGTGACTATGCATTACGCACTTTAATTTATTTAGCCGTCGTCCCAAAACAGCATGAACTTGGCAACATTCAAGCGATTGCCGATAGCTACCAAATCTCTAAGAATCATTTGACGAAGATCGTCCATCATCTGAGTAAGATTGGACTCATTGAAAGTGTACGCGGCAAAAACGGTGGTATTCGCCTTGCGTTTGCCCCAAAAGACATCAACATCGGTACGGTGCTACGCCATACTGAGGTTGATTTTGGGATGGTCGATTGTTTTTTTGGCAATCATTTATCCAAAAAAGATGACGGGGTGACTGATGATGGGGGGAATAGTGCCGATATGACTATCCATGCCGAACAAATTGGTGTAGTAAATTTCTCCCAAGTCAGTAAAGAAATTCCCATCGCCCCACATCATTGGATTGAAAAAAAAGAACAACTGCCCGTTTATTCTAGTTGTGTCATCTCGCCCGTATGCCAACTAAAACCTATCTTGTTTGAAGCGATTGAAGCGTTTTTAACCGTGTTTGATCGTTACTCGCTCGCTGATTTGGTTAGCAATCCTGAAGAGATACGCGCGTTATTATCATGATTTTTGCTAGTAGCGGTAAAAGCGCGATAATCAACGCGCTTTTTTTTATGCGTATTGAATAAAAAAACAGAGCATCCTAGATGCTCTGTTTTTTTATTGACCAATTATACACGATGTGCAGGGGTGGCAGGGTCTGGATTTTCTTCAACCGTGTCAAAAGGCTGTACAGGTACTGCCGCATCAGGCGAACCGATGTTAAATGCCATTTTTACCACTTGCCAAGCCACACTACACCCACCTGCGATAAAGACTAAGTCACTGATGGTGCGAATCCAGCGTAAGGTTTCTAAGAAGTCTTGTTGTAAGAAACCTTCACTACGGGCATACCATAGACCTTGTGTCATGGACGCATAGGCTTGATAAATACCGATTGGTAGTAAGCTAGTCACAATCATACCGACTAAGCCAAGATTCAATCCCCAAAAACCTACTTTCATTAAGCGATCATTAAAGCGGTACTGTGGACGAATGTAGCGCATGACCAGTAGGATAAAGCCAAGTGCTAGGAATCCATAGACCCCGAATAACGCTGCGTGTGCATGCACGGCAGTAGTATTTAAGCCTTGTAGGTAGAATAGTGAGATCGGTGGATTAATCATAAAGCCAAACACACCCGCACCTAACATATTCCAGAATGCCACCGCAACGAAGAATAACACAGGCCATTTTAAGCGATCCATCCAATCTGCGTGACGTTGCATTGACCAATGCTCATACGCCTCATAACCTAACACGACGAGTGGTACGACTTCTAAAGCAGAAAATGACGCACCGATGGCCATAATTGGGGTCGTGGTACCTGTGAAATATAAGTGGTGGAAGGTACCAGGAACACCGCCGAGTAGGAACAACGCACCAGAAGTAATTGATGAAGCAGTTGCGGTACGACGAGTCACCAACCCTAAGTTAAAGAAGATAAAGGCAATCGCAACGGTGGCAAATACTTCAAAGAACCCTTCCACCCATAGATGAACCACCCACCAGCGCCAGTATTCCATAATCGCGATTGGCGTGTGCTCACCGTAAAGTAGCCCTGGACCGTAGAACAAACCAACACAGACCACTGAAGCAATAAACATAAATAGTAAGTTTTTATCGCCGCCTGCTTTGAACGCGGTCAAACCACCACGCAACATTAATACCAGCCAAAATAATACGCCAACCCATTTTAAGATCTGCCAGAAACGACCGATATCAATAAATTCATAACCTTGGTGACCAAACCAGAAGTTTAAGTTGTCAGGCATGATTTGATGAATCGCCATGTATTGGCCTGCAAATGAGCCTAAGCACACAATAATTAACGCAACCCAAAGGATGTCCACACCCAATTTTTGGTATTTAGGATCTTTACCGCCATTTAGGATTGGTGTCACGAATAGACCGACTGCTAAGAATGCCGTAGCAACCCAGAATAGTACCGCTTGGATGTGCCAAGTACGCGCTAATGAATAAGGAAGAATTTCAGATAAATGGATGCCATAGAAATCTTGACCTTCAACCGTATAGTGCGCAATCAAACCGCCCAAGAAAATCTGTGCAATAAATAAACCCATCACCAAGAAGGCATATTTTGCTAAGGCTTTTTGTGAAGGGGTTAATTCGATTAAGCTGATGGGGTCTTTTTTAGGAATGCTAAGTTTAACTTCGCCTTCTTCATGATGTAAGAATGACCAGCCCCAGACTAAGAAACCGACACCTGCAATCAAAAATACCACACTGGCAATCGACCAAATCACGTTTTCAGCGGTTGGTGTATTGTCAATGAGTGGCTCATGTGGCCAGTTGTTGGTATAAGTGGCGCCTGTTTCAGGACGTTCAGCCGATGCGGTCCATGCTGTCCAAAAGTAGAAATCAGCAAGACGCTCACGTTTGGTAAGATCAGGCAAGGTATTTTCTTTCATCGCGAAACTTTCACGCGATTTTTGGAAATCAGGATTATCACCGTAAAGATCGATATAGTATTGTGCGGTTTTTTCCATCGCCGCGATACGAGTCGGTGACAAGGTTACAGTATCGTTTGCGGCGTTATGCGCGCTACCTTTGCGGTATTCCTGTTTAAGTGCCGCTTCAAGCGGTGCTTTTTGTTCAACGCCTAATTGATCGAACGGTTTTTGATATTGTGCTTGCGCTTTAATATCCAGCCAAGTGGTTAACTCACGATGTAACCAGTCTGCCGTCCAGTCAGGGGCTTGATAGGCACCATGACCATAGACAGAACCTAGCTGCATACCGCCTGTTGATTGCCAAGCAGATTGACCTTTTAAGATATCGTCATTGGTCATCACCACTTGACCCGATTGGTCAACAAATTTTGCAGGAATAGGCGGTGTGGTACGATAGATTTCGACCCCACCCCAACCTAATAGCGAGAAAGTGACAATCAAAATCGCAATCAAGGCTATCCAATGACGTTTAAATTCACCCATTGTCGTTTTCCTTTTTAGCAAAAGTTAAGAGGGTTTTATAAGTGAAACTTGCAACATCATTAAATGTATTTTATTTACATGTATAATGTTACTAGTATGTTTTTAAATTGTCTTATTGGAAATTATAACATATATATAAAATATATGTTAATAGCCAAATGCTATTTTGTATAAAAAAAATAAGCCAGCACGAGGCTGACTTATTTGATTATCTGCTTTAAAAAAGCAATTAGTTTTCTTTGACGAATAGATAGCCTTTACTGCGAACCGTTTTGATACGTTTTGGGTTTTCGGGATCGTCACCAATTTTTGGACGGATACGAGAAATACGTACATCAATTGAACGGTCTTGACCATCATACTCGATACCACGCAGACGTTCAAAAATATCTTCACGCGATAAGATACGACCTGCATTTGAGGCCAATAACCACAACAAATCATACTCCGCACTGGTAAAGTCAACAAGCTCATCGTTCAAAGTGACCGAACGACCGCCGTTATCAATGACCAAATCGCCAAACTCAAGGCGCTGCGGCACTTCATCGGTTGGTGCTGTATCAGAGCGGCGCAATAGCGCACGAATACGCGCTAATAACACACGCGGTTGCACCGGTTTTGCCACATAGTCATCCGCACCCATTTCTAGACCTAATACTTGGTCCATATCTTCGGTACGCGCGGTTAGCATTAAGATAGGATTATGAAAATGAGGACGTACTTCACGACATACCGTCAAACCATCACTACCTGGCAGCATTACATCAAGCACCACCATATCAGGCTGCTCAGCCACGATACGACGAATCGCACGGTTACCGTCAGTTTCAATTGCCACATCCAGACCATTTTTACGTAAATAATCTTGGGTCAAGGTGGCAAGACGCTCATCATCCTCTACAATCAATACGCGGGGTATCAACTCTTCTTCTGACATAATTTCCTCCAAAAAATTTTATACATACTCTCAATACTTATATCAGAATATATCTTTATTTATCTATCAGCAATAGGTAATAAAAATTTACGCATTGCCTGTACTACTACAATATAATTGAATTAATTTAGCGAAAAAATAGCCAATTTAATATTGTTAAAACGTAACTAAACATAAAAAAGTATAAATACCACATATAACAAGACGCAAAAGCATATTATACAATGTTATCTGTTCAATAACTGATAAAAATTTTTTGCTAAATTTAGTTTAAAACATAATTAGCACATTTTTAAGCACTCTTTTTTTAAGCACTTATATCTTTAAGCAGCCATAAAAAAACAGTGGTCATAGCCACTGTCTTTACACACCCCAATCAAAATTAGGCACGGTTTTTGAATTTTTGTAAGGTTTGCAATTGTGCCAAAGATTCTGCCAATGCTGCCAAAGCCGCAGAGGTATCAATATCAGCTTTTTGATTTTGCAAGGTTTGTTCTGCATGACGACGTGCTTCCAAAATTTTGGCTTCATCTAAGTCATTCGCACGTACTGCTGTGTCTGCCAATACCGTCACTAAATGCGGTTGCACTTCTAAAACGCCACCTGATACATATACCATTTCATCATTACCATTGCTAGTTTTGATTTGCATGGTACCTGGTTTTAATAGCGTAATAAAAGGAATATGTCCTGGCAAAATACCGACTTCACCTTCTACACCAGTAGCAATTAACATGCTAATCTCACCAGAGTAGATAGTTTCTTTCGCACTGACGACATTACATTGTAAAGTTGCCACAGTTCTCTCCTATGGTATTGCAAAATTAGGTTGATAAAACCCTGTTAATATAGTTTAAATTAACAGGGTTTGATTGAGAAATTAGCCGCGTAGTTTTTCTGCTGCAGCAACTACTTCTTCAATCCCACCTTTCATGTAGAATGCTTGTTCTGGCAAGTCATCATACTCACCATTCAAGATTGCTTTAAAGCTTTGAATGGTTTCACGGATTGGAACGTATTTACCTGGTGAGCCGGTGAATACCTCTGCAACATGGAAAGGTTGTGACAAGAAACGTTGGATTTTACGTGCACGGTACACTACTAATTTATCATCTTCTGATAATTCGTCCATACCCAAAATCGCAATAATATCTTTCAACTCTTTAAAGCGTTGTAATACTTCTTGAACGCCACGAGCAACAGCATAGTGCTCCTCACCAATGACCAATGGGTCTAACTGACGTGACGTTGAGTCTAGTGGGTCAACCGCTGGGTAAATACCTTGTGAAGCAATATCACGGCTCAATACCACTGTTGCGTCTAAGTGAGCAAAGGTTGTCGCGGGTGATGGGTCAGTCAAGTCATCGGCAGGAACATATACCGCTTGAACCGAAGTAATAGAACCTGCTTGGGTTGAAGTAATACGTTCTTGTAGTACACCCATCTCTTCTGCAAGTGTTGGCTGATATCCTACCGCAGATGGCATACGACCTAACAATGCTGATACTTCGGTACCCGCTAGCGTGTAACGATAAATATTGTCAACGAACAATAATACGTCACGACCTTTACCGTTTTCATCTTTTTCATCACGGAAGTATTCCGCCATGGTTAGACCTGTTAGGGCAACACGTAAACGGTTTCCTGGTGGCTCATTCATCTGACCATACACCATCGCAACTTTATCAAGTACGTTTGAGTCTTTCATCTCGTGATAGAAGTCATTACCTTCACGAGTACGCTCACCTACACCAGCAAATACCGATAAACCTGAGTGTGCTTTTGCGATGTTATTGATAAGTTCCATCATGTTAACGGTTTTACCAACACCCGCGCCACCGAACAGACCGACTTTACCACCTTTAGCAAATGGGCATAGTAAGTCAATTACTTTAATACCCGTTTCTAAAAGTTCAGTAGAATTTGATTGTTCATCATAGCTTGGCGCTTCACGGTGAATCGCCCAAGTGTTGCTATGCTCTACCGGACCTGCTTCGTCGATTGGGCGTCCTAAAACATCCATGATACGACCTAGGGTACCTTTACCCACAGGTACAGAGATTGGTGCGCCAGTATTGCTAACTGGTAGACCACGTTTTAGACCTTCAGTAGAACCCATGGCAATAGTACGTACGATACCATCACCCAATTGTTGTTGTACTTCTAATGTAGTTTCTGTGCCTTCAACTTTTAAGGCATCATAAATTCTTGGTACGCTTTGACGGTCAAATTCAACGTCAATAACCGCGCCAATAATCTGTACAATACGACCGCTACTCATTACGCTCTCCTTGAATGTAGGTCAATTATGAAACAGCAGCAGCACCGCCAACGATTTCCGAAATTTCTCGGGTAATCGCCGCTTGACGCAGCTTGTTGTAAACCAATTGTAATTCGTTAATTAAGTTACCTGCGTTATCCGTTGCTGCTTTCATAGCAACCATACGTGCAGACTGTTCAGAAGCAATATTTTCTACCACACCTTGATAGACGATTGATTCAACATAACGTCCCATCAAACCATCAAGCAGCTCTTTGGTAGTTGGCTCATAGATGTAGTCCCAGCTGTGTTCACGATTTGCCATCGTTTCATCAACCAAAGACTCAGCCGCAATCGGTACTAAGCGTTGCACACTAGGATTTTGGGTCATGGCATTAACGAATTCGTTATACACCATATAAATCTCATCAATTTCGCCACGATTATACGCATCAAGCATTACTTGAACTGGCACACTAAGTTGCTCAAAGCTTGGGTTGTCACCGTAGTGAGTTTCCGCAGCAATCACCGTACCACCGAATGTTTTAAAGAAGCTCACGCCCTTTTGACCAATCACCGCAAAACGCGTTTCAACCGATTGGCTTTTTTGTTGTTTAACGTGCTGCATCAATTTTTTGAATAAGTTGATATTCAAACCACCTGCAAGACCACGGTCAGAACTGACTACAATATAGCCAACACGATTAACCGCACGAGGTAATAGGTAAGGATGTTTGTAGTCTGGTGAAGCTTTAACTAGATGAGAAACCACTCGACGCATGCTATCCGCATAAGGACGACCTAGTTGCATACGTTCTTGAGCACGTCGCATCTTACTCGCTGCAACCATTTGCATGGCACGAGTAATTTTCTGGGTACTTTTAATACTAGCAACTTTTGCTCGAATTTCTTTTAAACTTGCCATAAATAATCCATACAGCCATGTTTAGTTTCAGTCCACGCCCATTGATATAACATGGACGAAATTTGGAAAAATGAACAAAGTAATCATAACCCCTTTGTTCATTTGTTCTATGACAATGCAGTTCTAAAATTTCACTAAATCTTAGAAAGAATGATTTTGCTTATAGTTTTCAATCGCTGATTTGAATTGGTTTGCGATATCATCATTATAGTTAGCAGTGTTATCAATATCTGCCATAAAATCACCATGTTGGTCACGTAGGTAACGTAACAAACCTGCTTCAAATGCACCCACTTTGTTTACGGGAACATCAGCTAGATAGCCTTCGTTAGAGGCATAAATTACCGCAGCTTGTTCAGCGATGCTCATTGGTGCGTATTGATTTTGTTTCATCAATTCAGTCACACGTTGACCATGGTCAAGCTGTTTACGGGTCGCGTCATCTAAGTCAGAAGCAAACTGTGCAAACGCTGCCAATTCACGATACTGTGCCAATGCGGTACGGATACCACCTGACAATTTTTTGATGATCTTAGTTTGCGCTGCACCACCAACACGAGAAACTGAAATACCCGCATTTACCGCTGGACGGATACCTGAGTTAAACAAGCTTGACTCTAGGAAGATCTGACCGTCCGTGATTGAAATCACGTTGGTTGGTACGAATGCTGATACGTCACCTGCTTGAGTTTCGATAATTGGCAAGGCAGTTAATGAACCTGTTTTACCTGTTACAGCACCGTTGGTGAATTTTTCTACATACTCAGCGTTCACGCGTGAAGCGCGCTCTAATAGACGTGAGTGAAGGTAGAATACGTCACCTGGGTAAGCTTCACGTCCTGGTGGACGACGTAAAAGCAATGAAATTTGACGATAGGCTACGGCTTGTTTTGATAAATCATCATAAATGATAAGCGCATCTTCACCGCGGTCACGGAAGTATTCACCCATAGTACAACCAGAGTATGGTGCGATGTACTGCAGCGCTGCTGGTTCAGAAGCCGATGCAACCACAACCGTTGTATAAGCTAGTGCGCCTGTTTCTTCTAGTTTACGTACCACGTTTGCGATGGTTGAACGTTTTTGACCAACGGCTACGTACACACATTTAATGCCCGAGTGTTTTTGCGCGATGATCGCATCGATTGCCATGGCTGTTTTACCAGTTTGGCGGTCACCAATGATAAGCTCACGTTGACCACGTCCGATTGGAATCATGGTGTCAACAGCTTTATAACCTGTCATTACTGGCTCATCAACTGATTGACGGTCGATAACGCCTGGGGCGATTTTTTCAACTTTATCCGTTAATTTGGCGTTAATTGGGCCTTTACCATCGATAGGATTACCCAGTGCATCTACCACACGACCTAAAAGCTCGGGTCCAACTGGTACTTCTAAAATACGACCAGTACAGTAAGCTTTTTGTCCTTCTTGGAGATTCAAGTATTCACCTAGAACAACCGCGCCGACTGAGTCTTGTTCAAGGTTTAGCGCCATACCATATACGCCACCTTCAAACTCAATCATTTCGCCGTACATGGCATCTTCAAGACCATGAATCTGTACGATACCGTCAGATACCATGACAATAGTGCCTTCGTTCTTTGCTGTGGCACCCGCAGTCAGGTCTTGAATTCGCTGCTTAATCAGATTACTGATTTCCGCTGGATTCAATTGTTGCATTGCACTGTTCCTTAAATTTTACTGACTAGAATCAATTTTGTTGAAATTTATGCCGTCAGCTGTGTTTTTAACTGTTTTAATTTGCCACGTACAGAGTCATCGATTACTTTGTCACCGACCTTAATCGTCACACCTGCAATTAGGGCAGGGTCTACATTGACATGTAGTACGACATTTGCGCCTAGGGAGGTAGCAAGTCGGTGCTCAATGAGTTGCTCTTGCACTTGCGTTAATGGATATGCCGACGTGACATATGCATGAACTTCTTTTGCATCAGCGGCTTTTAATAAACCAAAACGCTCATTGATACTGGGTAATAATGCCAAACGATCTTGCTCTGCAAGTTGCGTCAGAAAATTAACAAAAGCATTGGAATCTGCTTGTGCCCCACCTTCAATAGCGGTGCTTAAAGTTTTAAACACGGTATTGCTATCTTCAGGTGAACTTTGGTTATAAAGGTCTTTTAAAGTAGCGACTTTAGCTTGTGCAGCAACTGCTGGATTATTGATATAATCGGCAAATGCTTTATCACTAACGATGGCATTCATCACGTCTAAGTAATCTTGCCACTCATTGACTGACGTGTGCTCTTTAGCATAATCAAATGCTGCTTTTGCATAGGGTCTTGCTAAGGTTGATAAATCAGCCATCATATCCTCACTGTACGGTTGCTACTTATAACTTGGTTGCCAATTGGTTTAACATATTGGCATGAGTTTCTGGATTGACCTTTTCTTGTAAGATTTTTTCGGCACCGAGTACGGCAAGTTCGGCAACCTGCGCGCGTAAACCTTCACGGGCTTTATTAATTTCTTGATCAATTGCTTCACGCGCTTGTTGACGAATACGTTCGCCTTCCACTTGTGCTTGCACTCTGGCATCTTCAATCATTTGATTGGCGCTTTTGTTCGCTTGGTCAATGAGTGAAGCGGCTTTTGCTTTTGCTGCGATAAGCTCTTGCTCTGCAGCTTGTGATGCAGTTGCTAAGTCTGCTTTGGCTTTTTCGGCAGCATTTAGGCCATCTGCGATTTTACGTTGGCGATCCGAAATAGCAGCAACCAAAGGCGGCCACACAAACTTCATGCAAAACATCACGAAGATGGCGAATGCAATCGATTGTCCAATTAGGGTTGCATTGATATTCACTTAGAATCCCTCGTTAATTAAGTTTCTTCAATCCTTGTCCACATAAGATGATGTGGACATTGTACTGATAGTGTACCTATTAACCTGCTAAAGGATTTGCGAATAACAATAACATTGCAATACCAACACCGATCATCGGTACGGCGTCAAGAAGACCTGCCACGATGAACATACGAGTTTGCAATTGTGAACCTAGTTCTGGTTGACGAGCGACGCCCTCTAAGAATTTGCCACCTAAGATTGCAAAGCCAATACCTGTGCCTAGTGCACCTAAACCGATTAGCAAAGCAACGGCAAGAACGGTCATACCTTCTAGAGTCATTGATGTATCCTCATTACTGTTTTGAAATTAATGTTCAGTTTGTGATGCAAGGCTAAGATAGACAATGGTTAGCATCATGAAAACGAACGCTTGCAAAGTGATTACTAAAATGTGGAAGATTGCCCACGGTACTGATAACACCCATTGAATCCAAAATGGCATAAGGGCGATTAACACAAAAATTAATTCACCTGCATACATGTTACCAAAAAGTCGTAAGCCAAGTGAGATAGGTTTTGCGATTAGAGTTACAAACTCTAGGATAAAGTTCACTGGAATCAATAAGATTTTAGCGATTGGGTTTTTTGCGCTAAATGGATGAAGGGTTAATTCACCAATAAAACCACCAAAACCTTTTTCTTTAATACTATAAAAAATGATCAGTGCAAATACTGAGAACGACATACCAAGCGTCACATTTGGGTCAGTACTTGGTACGACTTTCATGTAAACATGGTGTGGGTTATGTCCTAGCAGACCACCAATTTTTTGTGCAATGACAGGCAAATAATCAACTGGCAGAAGATCCATGAAGTTCATCAAGAAAATCCACACAAAAATAGTCAGTGCTAATGGCGCAATAACCTTTGATGTGCCATGATAAGTATCACGAACGTTACTATCAACAAACTCCACAATCATTTCAATAAAAGCTTGCATTTTGCCGGGTACACCCGAGGTCGCTCTTTTTGCCACCATATAAAAAATGGCACAAAAAAGAACCCCTAAACCAATCGACCACAGCATTGAGTCTAAATGAATCGCATTGAAACCCATTTCAGAAGCTTGCTGTTTGGTTTCGGCAACTATCCAACCTTCTGTTGGGTGATTACCGAAAGTCCAGTTTGTCAAGTGGTGATTGATATACTCATTTGAAGTAATTTCTGCGTTTGCTTCTGCCATAATCTTAACTTCTTTTTTATATTGAGCCGATAATAGAGGGAGTTAGCGTCAGATATTTTGTCTAATCACAAAAATTTGTAACTTAACACTATAATCGTATCTAACTGAGCTGATGATACTCAATGAGAAGTGCAAACATGACGTCAAAGGCACATCGAGGCGTTTAAGCAATCTGCTTAACTAAGGTGATGAACCGTGAATAAACGGATTGTTTATCAACGTAATAATATAGGCTATCGACCTACTGTGTTTTGCTTGACTCAAATAAGTGGGTCATCAGTAAAACATATATGCAATTGCTTGAAAACTAATTATTTTTAGCCAATTAGCGCTGAGCAATCGCACCTTTAAAAAATTTTCACTATATTAATTCAACTGTTACCTTTTTGTAAAGGATTAAATGGATTTATTTGTGATTTAGTTTAGGTTATTTCTGTTATTATCAAATAATTGTAAATAGCCTTTTTTTACCAAGGATTTCGGTAAGTGATGATAAGGTAGCTCATTTGCAAAATTAAGTAGCCCGCGAATACCGCAATAGCGTTTAGCGGTTTTAACAGCAGAAAAATCAGTGCAAACCCAACAATGGTCAACACCCATTTTGCCATATGGGCTTGGTAAAAACGATGAACAATTTGACGACGCTGCTGATAGCCCGATTTGCTCAAAGAAATTTTAGCAAAGATGATTTGACTCACCCACCCTAGCACACTACCGGCTAGCAGATTTTTACTTACCGTATACTGGCTATTGCCTTGCCAAATATCCCATGCAATCCCAATGGCAACCAGCCCAAGTATTAGCCATGACTGCTTGTTGATGGATTGTTGGATAGACTGTGGGTCAAATGGCTTGGCAGGTTTTGACATAGCAAAATAAGGGCTAGCTGATTGTGGGCAGGAATGATGAAAGTAGTATAGCAGAATCTTGATTAAAAATTTGGCTAAAGGTTGTTTTATCTATGCTGATGTTAGTCGCCAGTCATTATGAATAGGGTGTTATTAGACTTGTTATATTGTCGGGTAGTTTTATAGCCGAATCGCTAATTTCGCAGACAAATTATGCAGTTTTCATGCTAAAGTAAGTTGATAGTTATTGATGATTTTATGTGATATGACCCAACGTTCTATTCAATCAGCCAATAGTCAATCAACCAATAGTTACGACGCAAATTGTCGCCACCTATCTATGTCCATGTGTATGCCACAAATGACGGTCGAGCAGATTGAATCACAGATTGCTCAGATAAAACAAGATTGCCAAGCGCAAGGTTTACGTTTTACTGCGCTGCGAGAGCAAGTGTATCGTTTGATTTTACTTGCCGCCCATCCCATTGGGGCGTATGAATTATTGGATTTGCTGCAATCAGCGAGCGAAAAAGTCGTCGCACCGCCAACTGTATATCGTAGTTTGGAGTTTTTGCTCAGGCATGGCTTGGTTCACCAATTAAATTCTAGCAAGGCATTTTTTGCTTGCTCTCAGCCCACCGATCGCCATGTTGCCGCTTTTTTGGTCTGTCGATGTTGTGGCGAGGTACAAGAGTTTAGCCACCCATCTATCCAGACCATGCTAACTGAGGTTGAGCAATCGACCAATTTTGCCACTCAGTCGAGTATTATTGAGCTTTCAGGTGTTTGTCAGCGCTGCCAATAGTCACCTTTTTTTATCGAATGCTTAGAATCAGGCTCTGCCAACAATTATTTTGTTATTGTGTTTGTCAATTATGCGCATTTGTGATATAAAACATGGCTTATTTGATTGACTTAAGTCAATTACCGTTGTTTGATAAAGTTGTACTGATACGATTACCGTCATTATTCTAAGGATAACTGAGTGACGTTACTGCCAAGTTCGATATCACAACACCATGCGGATTACTTTTCAATTATTGAATTAAGTGATCTGCATCTTTTTAATGACCCTAATAAATTAATGAATGGCGTTAATACCGCAGACACATTGGAGTCGGTATTATCCTTGGTTCGACAACAGCGCGATGATGTTGATTTGTTGGTACTGACGGGGGATTTATGCCATGAACCTACCTCGCAAAATTATGACCGTTTATTTGCAATCTTAGACGACGTCGACATTCCGTTTATAGCCATCCCAGGCAATCACGATGTGACCCTAGAGCTGGATAATCATTTACCTTTTGCCCAGCGCCGTCATTTGCCGGTCAAATCAGATACTCGCCTGCAAAACTGCTATAGTATTGCCACCGATTATTGGGACTTATTGTTATTAGACTCCTCTTATGAGGGGCATAGTTATGGCAAAATTGACGAGCAGACATTGCGGTGGCTGGCGCAACAGTTAGCAAACGCCAGTCGCCCTTGTGCAATTTTTTGTCATCATCCAATGGTCTTAATCGATTCCACATGGCTTGATGAGTACAGCCTAATCAATGCGGACCGTTTTTGGGAAGTGGTAATGCCGTATCTAGACCGCATTAAAGCGATATTTGTCGGCCATATTCACCAAGAAATGCATAAGATAAATTATGGGATATCGGTATTTGGTTGCCCATCAACTAGCCTACAGTTTAAACCCTTGTGTAATGACTATACTATTGATGAAATTGCGCCTGGTTTACGTTGGATAAATTTATATAACAATGGGTTACTTGCAACTGGTATCAAAAGAACAGATACTATCTGACTAATTTTTCATGGTTGTTGAACTTATGTTCATAAACTTAATGTCGTGAAAGTTTGGTTAGCTTGTTTATTAAGGTTTTAGCGTTTATTTTAGTTTGATTTCATATACTGGCGAATTGCAGTGTTTAAAGTGTTAATAACATGATGTCATTGGCTTAAGTGCTGAACTCGTAATGAAATTGTAAACTTAAAATTGTATCACTATCGGTTTTTAAAGGAATTAGCTATGGCATCTGCCCAAAATGAACGTGAATTAAGCTTTACCCCATATCAGCCAGCGGCTGAAGAAGAATATATGAATGACGCACAGCTTGCGCATTTTAGAAAAATTTTATTAGATTGGAAAGAGCAGTTAATTAGCGAAGCTGAATCAACCAAATCTTATATTCAAGATGAATCAACGGCAATGCCTGATATTAATGACCGCGCCACCCAAGAGGAAGAATTTGCGTTGGCACTGCGCACGCGTGACCGTGAGCGTAAACTGATTCGAAAGATTGATAAATCGATTGCTGAAATTGACAGTGGCGACTACGGTTTTTGTGAGACTTGTGGTGTAGAAATTGGTGTGCGTCGTTTAGAAGCTCGTCCAACCGCGACCCAATGTATCGACTGCAAAACCTTATCAGAGATTAAAGAAAAACAAGCATGGGGTCATGCTTAATTTATCAACGCCTCCTGTTATTGGTCGCTTTGCTCCCTCTCCGACGGGAGCTTTGCATTTGGGGTCACTGGTGACTGCGATTGCCAGTTACTGTATCGCTAAGCAAGCGCAAGGCAAGTGGCTAGTACGCATTGAAGATACTGATACTGAGCGCTGTCATCCAACATTTAGCGATTTGATTTTAGCAGATTTGGATCGATTAGGCTTGCACTGGGATGGTAACGTTCGCTACCAGTCGCAACACCTAGACACATATCACGCGTTATTGGATGAGCAACTAAAAGCAGTAAGTTATGGCTGTGATTGCAGTCGTAAATCCCTGCAAACTTATCAACTCGCGCATCCCAACACCCAATACCCTTATCCTAGATTCTGTGTCCATATGCGGCTATCACGCGATCATGCCATTCGCTTAGTAATGCCAGATAATTCAATGCTTTTTTTCGATCAGCTGCAAGGGGTAATTTCGGGCAATCCTCAACGAGAACAGGGTGATATTGTAGTCCGAAGGCGGCGCATTAAACCGTCTTTTTCAAAGGCTCAAACAGCCAACAAAGGCATGATTAATTATATGCTTGCAGTGGTAATTGATGACGCGCAACAAAGCGTCAATCAAATCGTGCGGGGTCTGGATATATTACCATTGACGATACCGCAAATGGTGATTGCCGATTATTTAAATTTTCCCCCTAACCAACACTACTACCACTTACCCATTTTGGTGAATGCACAAGGGCAAAAACTGTCTAAACAAACGCTTGCAGAGCCGATTCAATCCTACCCTGCACCCCAACTTATTAAGACCGCACTGCAATTATTACAACAGCCGCCGATTGATATGGATAAACCAACCACGATGCTTGAGCAGGCGGTTTGCCAATGGCATCATACGCCGCTGCAAGGCAAACAGCGTATTGAAGTCGATAGCTTACAAAATCTTTTGGCAACCCATTAATAATAACGACATTGATTGGCAGGAATCGTTGGGCTTTCTTTGATAATGCGCATCAACAATCCGACGATAATCAGATTAACCACCATAGAAGAACCCCCATAGCTAAAAAATGGCATGGTTAACCCTTTGGTAGGTAGCATGCCCATGGTCATGCCCGCATTGACGAAAATTTGCCCAAAGAACAAAATACCAACCCCAAACGCAAAATAGCTTAAGCGTGTTTGGTGCCGTGCTAACGCTTGGTAGCTAATGCGCATAATGGTAGTGACCAAAATAATTTGTAACACCAATAAAAACGACACACCCACTAAGCCTAACTCCTCACCGGTAATCGCTAGTAAAAAGTCGGTATGCGCCTCCGGTAAATGGGAGAGTTTTTGGATACTTTCTCCATAACCGACACCAAACCATTCACCGCGGGCAAAGGCTACAATACTGCGACCTAGCTGATAGTCACTATTTTTTAAGTCATCAAACGGATCTAAAAACGAGGTTACCCGTTTTAATCGGTAACTTGCCCCCATAATCGCCATGGTACCTGCCAAAAACATGGCACCCATGATGATAAAAAACTGGCGCATGGGTAAGCCGCCGACAAAAATCATCGCCGCAATACAGGTCGCAATAATCACCACCGAGCCAAAGTCAGGCTGCAACATGATAAATAAGATCAGCCCCATGGCTATCAGTGTTAGCCGCAAAAAGCCTTTCCAATGGTTGCGAATTTCTTCTGATCGGCGCACCAGATAATCTGAAGTGTACAAAATCATCAACAATTTTGCCAATTCAGAGGGCTGAAAATTGATACCACCCAGTTCAATCCAGCGTTTACTGCCGTTAATCACTGACCCACCGATTAAGGTATAAATAATCAGCAAAAGACAAGCCAGCAGCGCATACATAATGAAATCTAAGCGAAACGTCTTGCGAAGCGGGATAAAATACACCAGTAAACCAAAAACTGCACCGATTCCCATGTACGCCAATTGGTGATAAAAAAAGTAAAAATCACCCAGTCTTTTGGTTTGTGCAAAAGGTATTGACGCGGACGCCACCATCAACAGACTAAATACCATAATGGTTGCCACCGTGGTCAATAGCACCGAATTAATGGGCGGAATCCACTGGCGGCTTTTCTTAGCAGAAACGCTGTTAGCTGAGAGGGATGAAGAAAGTGACGAAGAAGTCGAATGGGGCGCGGGCATAACACAACCTAAATATTAAAAATACACTAGCGAATGATTATTGGGATTTGACTAAGCGTTGAAAAACTTGTCCACGTTCCACATAGCCACTAAACTGATCAAAACTTGCACAAGCGGGTGATAGCAATAATACACCTAAAGTGGGGAATGTTGACTGGTCTTGCCAAACTTGCTTGACCGCTTGTTCCAGAGTTTGGCATTTGGTTAACACAATCCTTGCAGGATTGTGAGTATCTAACCCCGCTGATGCCAAATCAGCCGCGATTTTATCGGCATCTTCTCCAATAAAGTACACCACTTGCGCATAATCCATCAAGGGTTTTGCCAGTTCAGCAAAGTTTTGACCTTTACCTTGCCCGCCCAAAATCACTGCAAGTTTTTTGCCTTTGGGCGCATATACTTTACCTAGCCCCAAAATTGCGGCGATGGTCGAGCCAATGTTAGTGCCTTTGGAGTCGTCAAAACAATCAAGCCCATGGGTGGTTGTGATAAATTCACAGCGATGTGGCAGCCCGACAAAGTTTTTTAATGTTGTTAACATACTCTTTAATGGCAGACCTGCTAGCTCGCCAATTGCTAGGGCTGACAGCGCATTCACCAAGTTATGCTCACCTTTGATCGGCACGTCTTTTTCATTGAGTAACCGCTCGCGACCCCGTGCTAGCCAGATTTCACCATCGCTATCTTTTATCAATCCATATTGATTCATATCCGGTGCGTTACTACCAAAGCTAATAGTGGGCATATCATCGGCTACCAACGGGCGACTAAGCAAGTCCTCGCGGTTAACCACAATGGATTGCACGCCTTGGAATATTCGGTGTTTGGATTGGTGATAGCCAAGCATATTGCCATGGCGATCTAGATGGTCAGGCGACATGTTAAGCACGGTGGCTACTTTAGCGGCTAAATTGGTGGTGGTCTGTAGTTGAAAACTGGATAACTCAAGCACCGCCATCTGTATGGGCTCAAGTAGCAAATCAAGCGCGGGCGTTCCCAAGTTACCACCGACACCGACTTTAAACCCCGCATTTTTGACCATCTCGCCAACCAGGGTGGTGACGGTGCTTTTGGCATTAGAGCCGGTAATCGCAATAATCGGAATATCTCGCTGTTTAGCTACCTCATGGAACAATTGAATATCACTGACAATTGCGATTTTTTTCGCACGCGCGCCATCAAATACCGGCAAATAAGGGTCGATACCAGGACTGATGATAATGCGATCTGCCACTGCCAACAGCTCGCCATCTAGTGCCCCAAACTTGGTCATTATATCGGTTGGCAAGTGCTCGGCAAGTTTGGGCAGACCTGCATCGGTGACAGCTACGGGGTAGCCAAGCGCGTGTAAATAGTTGACTGCCGACAAGCCTGATTTGCCAAGTCCAACCACCACTTGTAATCCATTGCCACGTTGAATCATGCTCGATGGTGATGGCATGCTTTGGTTGGTTGAAGCAGGTGAAACGGCTGATTGAGTGGCAGAGAGTTGGCTCACGAGAATTCCTTGTAATACTTAAACTTGTAATACTTAAATAAGGGTACCGCTAGATAAGGCAGTAACAATACTTGCCGCATAAGCTAAAAACGTTTTCTATCATACCATTTTATGACAAAAAGTTTTGCGATTAAATGTGAGTTTTCATGTTTTGTAGTGACCGCAATAAAAGACGATTTAAATGCTGCGATTTTTGCGATGAAGATATACTTTTTATCTATATTACCCAACAAGTTTAACAATTTTAGCCAGTAAAATGCACTTTTTTGGTGCAATTATTTTGTTTTTATCGCTAATTATTAAAATAATGCTAAAAATTATCTACAAAATCGTTAATGGCACCCAAATAACCTTTTTGGTGCAATAACTGATTTACATTAGAGGAATTTTTATTTTTTCGTTATAATAAAATTACGCTTTCTGTGTGATGGTCGCATTGAAACCACAAAAAAGTTTTTGCTTTATTTTCAATAAGTTGTATTTTTTACCCCCTTAAAAATAGGACATTTATGAAAGTTGGCATAGCTTTTGAATTATCGAAACTACCATTTTCAACACGCTATACGAATGCTGCTTAGGGTAACTGCTATTAAGCCACTACAGCAGCTAGTAACTAACCCAGCCATAAGCGGCACTTAAAAGGAAATTATTATGAAATTAATTACGGCTATCTTAAAACCGTTCAAGCTAGATGATGTACGTGAGTCACTCTCTGAGATTGGTGTGCAAGGTATCACTGTTACCGAAGTAAAAGGTTTTGGCCGTCAAAAAGGTCATACTGAATTGTATCGTGGCGCTGAGTATGTGGTTGATTTCCTGCCCAAAGTTAAGTTAGAAATTGCAGTCACTGACGAAATGGTTGATGCAGCGATTGAAGCTATCACTCGCGTGGCTAGCACGGGCAAAATCGGTGATGGCAAAATCTTTGTATCACCATTAGAACAAGTGATTCGTATCCGTACGGGTGAAACGGGCGCTAATGCTATCTAACACTATCATGACTGTCGTTGCCGCAGCGCTTGTTAGCTTTTAAAGTCGACCATCCTTTAAACATTAACGCATACCTATCAAGCAGCTTTACGACTATCTCAAATAATTTTAAGGGGGTTACGATGAATGCCGTCATTACAAGGGCAGCTTTTGCCAAGTTTTTACAGCCACTAGTATCTACTAAATCAATTTTATCATTATTGTTGTTATCTCCATTGGTGGCTCATGCTGCTGACACGCCTACGCTAAATGCGGGCGACACCGCTTGGGTATTAATTTCTACTGCATTAGTACTCCTAATGACTATTCCAGGGTTGGCGTTGTTTTACTCAGGCATGGTACGCAAAAAGAATATTTTAGGGACGATGGCACACAGTTATGGTGCCACAGCATTAGTATCTATTGTTTGGATTGTGTTGGGTTATTCGCTGGCATTTGGTAGCAGCGATTTTAATCAATTTGTTGGCGGTTTTGATAATGTATTGTTATCTAATATAGGGCTGGGTGATTTAACCGGTACCGTACCCACCCTGTTATTTGTCACTTTTCAAATGACCTTTGCGATTATCACTGTGGCAATCTTAGCAGGCTCGATTGCTGAACGTATCAAATTTAGTAGCTTTATGGTGTTTACTGCCCTTTGGGTGTTATTGGTGTATGCACCGATTTGCCACTGGGTTTGGGGCGGCGGCTGGTTGATGGCAGATGGTGCGCTAGACTTTGCAGGCGGTACGGTCGTGCACATTAATGCCGGTGTAGCAGGCATTGTGTTGGCGGCGGTTTTAGGTAAACGTAATGGCTATAACCGTGACCCAATGGCACCTTCAAACTTGGCTTTAACCTTAATTGGTACGGGTTTGATTTGGGTAGGTTGGTTTGGCTTCAATGGCGGTAGTGCGTTGGCGGCAAATGCATTGGCAGGTAATGCCCTACTCGTCACGCAAGTAGCGGCAGCGGCAGGGGCATTAACTTGGTTTGCCATCGAAAAATTAGTCCGTGGTAAAGCCTCTGTATTGGGCGGTGCATCAGGCGCAGTAGCGGGTTTAGTCGGTATCACCCCAGCGGCAGGTTTTGTGACGGTAGCAGGCGCATTAGCGATTGGTATCATCACCTCATTGGTTTGCTTTTATGCAGTCAACTATCTCAAACGTCTGTTAAAAATCGATGATAGCTTGGATGCGTTTGGATTGCATGGCGTTGGTGGCATCGTCGGTGCCATATTGACAGGTGTCTTTGTAAGTCCTGCTATCACTGGTAAACCCCTGGCTTTATCAACTATGGGTCAAGTGTGGGTGCAATTAGAAGGCGTGTTTGCGGTTATCATCTACTGCGCGATTGTGACTTTCATTATTGCTAAAGTGATTCAATTAACCATGGGCTTACGTGTCACTGATGAAGATGAATACACTGGTCTTGATTTGGCTGTACATGGTGAACGTATCGAATAGACGCAGAATGATAAACATAGGCTGATTCAATCAGCCTATTTTTTTTATCTAATCATACCAAAAGGCTATAGAAAACTATTGATTGGACAAATAAAAAAGCTAGATAGTAACATCTAGCTTTTTTGGACTTTCAAATCAGTAGCGATTATTTAATTTTTTTCCAAGTTTGGCTGCCTTTGACTGGAACAGATAAAGTCAAGGTTGAACCACTTACTGAAATATTTGCGCCTAACCCAAAGCCCCAACGTGGGTCTTTTGCTTTACCCGCATATTTGCCATTACCCTGTGCTTTAACGCCTGTTAACACAGTTTTACCAACAAAAGATTTTGCTTTTTCAGTATTACCTGCAACGATTTTACCTGTGAAAGTACTACCTGTTTGTGAGATTTGAACTTGGGCTTTTGGTTGATTGTCTTCATAAGTTTGCCAAGTACCCACGATTGGATCGGCAGCCATAGCAGCAACACTTAAAGTAGAAAGAGCAACACCAACGCTGATTGATTTAAGAGAAATTTTCATAACAGTTCCTTCTGTAGCGCACCGCAAAAAAGATAAGGGAAAATGGACTGCAGTGCTATTGAACAACATTATAACTAAAATGATTTTGAGGTAAAGTTATTTTTTAATGCGCAAAAGTTGCTAATAGTTTTCTACATCCTTACAGGGTAAAATTTCTCGTTTTTTCTATATTAATTTATTGATTTTTAAACAATTATTTTTTGAAAAAATCCCAAAATTGAAAAATGACTAATCAGTCATTTGTGTATAATCATCAGTTTTAGGATTTAAATAGGCTGATTATCCATTCAAAAATGGTCAAGACTAAATTAACTAAGACTAATAAAATTTGCTGGTTATCGGGTTCTGATTTTGGGGTGTTTTTGTTTTTTGTAGCGCTCGAATAGTCATCGATAGGCAGCGTCATTGCCGTTTTTTGTACCTTCCCTGACAACCCTGGCATGGCATCCATGCCTATTCTTACCGCAAGTTCATCCAGACTAATGATTTCCACTCGCTGACTATCATCATTAGGGACAAAATAGACCCCTGCTTGTTGTAGACTTGGAATATAAATCGCTTTGTACAGATGACTCGGTACTAATATATTATTATTAATTTTCTTAACCCGATTACTGATAAAAGCTACCCCTGTCACCACATAGATACGGTTGTGTTTGATCGCTAGGTAACGGGTACGGGACTCAATGTCTCGCCAAGTGCTACGATTATTGGCGGGATTTTGCGGTACAATGTTGGCGAGGCTAAAGCTGTCATATTGTGATTCAAGCGTACTCATATCTGCATTCGGCGCCAAATGTCCACGATCATAAGGTACGTTGCGATAATCCTTTAAATAGCCTTTAACCCGATTAGGCAGCTGACTTTCTTCGTGAAAATTATCAACCCTTGGTAGTTCACTCGCTTTTTCAATACGAGCGCGCGTCAAATACTCCGCTGACCACAAGGCGGTTTTACTGAGTGACGAATACCCCACAGCAAAGCCATTTAGACATAGATAATAAATCTCAAGTGGTTGATTCGAGAGTGGCTGCGGGCTTTGTTGGTTAGCATAGGTATTACCGCATTGATTGAGATGCTGTTTACGATAATCTAAAGAGCTGCTTGAATGTGCCCATAAGGGCAATAGGGATAAAGCTATCACTACTAGCGTCTGTGACAGTGATTTGTGGGAAAAACGCTGATAACCACTCATACGCTATAAAATACCAACTCTAGCCATCGAAAGAATAATTGATTAATTATACATGACATTTGGCATTATTTTGGGTAAAATAGGCGTCCGTTTTGCGATTCCCTATATTTTGGAATTGCAACTCGATTGGAAACGTGGCTGAGTGGTCGAAAGCGCACGCCTGGAAAGTGTGTATACGTTAATAGCGTATCGAGGGTTCGAATCCCTCCGTTTCCGCCAAACAAATAAAAAGCTAGCTTATTATTAAGCTAGCTTTTTTGTTGCTGGGTTGATGAATTACGCTAAATCACGCACATTAGGTTCACGATCCCATTCACGCGATTTGGCCTTCTCAATAAAGGTATCTATTTCCTTTAAAGCCACCACACTGGCATCTTTCTCAATGTGCTGAGGAATCAGGATAAATTCATCCGTCGCACCACAATAAGCAATTGCTTTTAGATGGGCGTGCGCGTCTTTAAACCACGCAATCGCTTCACTCACTTTAGCTAGTTTTTTCGCTTGCTCTGGCATAATGATACTCACGATTGCATCAAACAATACAGAAGGTGAACCCGCCAATTGACCGTCAGCCGCAATGGTTTCACCATTATTTAACGTAATACTAATTTTTGGCGCTACTACAAACGGTACTGCCTTTGCTGCGGTAATCGCCGCTTTATATTTTTCAAGCATTTCTGCATTTGAATCATCTGCGACTAAAATAGCCACTTTACGACCTTCAAGGGTTGGTTTAGCCTTGCCAATCAACTGCAAAGCCGGCGATAATGGCAAATCTTGCACCGGAACCGTCGGCTCAATCGGTTTTGGCACTGGTTTCATCCCTAACCCATCGGCCACGCGTTTACCCAATGTTTCATCAACTGTTAACAGCTGTGCGACCATGCGTTCACGGATATAGGGCGTCTCAACTTTTGAAAGCTCAAACACAATCGCTGAAGCGATATGCGCCTGCTCAATAGGTGTTTGACTACGATAGAACATACGTGGCTGACTATAAAAGTCTGCAAAGCTTTCTGCACGGATACGACCTTTAACTGTATCATTGCCTTGGCTTAAATCCTCAGCAAATGATTTAAAGCCTACTGCGGGATTTTCACGCGGTTTTTCTGGTTCTAAACTTTGTGGTTCATAAGCAACGCGCCCTTTCGGAATTTGCATCTGCATATGACCATCACGCTGCATATTATGGAATGGACATTTTGGCGCATTAATTGGCAACTGCGCAAAATTTGGTGAACCTAAACGCGACAGCTGGGTATCAAGATAACTAAATAAACGACCTTGTAGCAATGGGTCATTACTAAAGTCGATACCTGGGACGATGTTTGCTGGGCAGAAAGCGACTTGCTCTGTTTCCGCAAAGAAATTATCAGGATAACGGTTTAATACCATCTTACCAACTACTTTGAGTGGTACCAACTCTTCTGGAATAAGTTTGGTAGCATCTAGATGGTCAAAAGGGAATTCATCCGCTTGTTGTTGAGTAAACAACTGAACAGCAAAATCCCAAATGACCTCATCACCTTGTTGTAAGGCTTCAAATAAATCACGGCGATGATAATCAGGGTCAGCACCTGCCACTTTCACCGCTTCATCCCAAACATGCGATTGCAGTTCAAGACGTGGACGCCAGTGGAAACGCACAAATGTGCTTTCGCCTTGGGCATTAATGAAGCGATAACTATGGATACCAAAGCCTTCAATCATACGCAAACTGCGTGGAATGCCGCGATCGCTCATTGCCCACAAGAAATTGTGCAATGTTTCTGGACTCAATGAAATAAAATCATAAAAAGTATCATGCGCTGAGGCAGCTTGTGGAAAACCACGATCCGGTTCCATCTTGACGGCATGCACTAAATCTGGGAACTTAATAGCATCTTGAATAAAGAATACTGGGGTATTATTGCCTACCAAATCCCAGTTTCCCTCTTTAGTATAAATTTTGACGGCAAAACCGCGAATATCACGCGGTGTATCAACCGACCCTGCACCACCCGCTACCGTCGAAAAACGGGTAAATAAAGGTGTTTGCTCACCTACTTCAGTCAGTACTTTAGCAGTAGTATATTGTTCTAATGACTCAGTCAACTCGAAATAACCATGCGCTGCACTACCGCGCGCATGCACAATACGCTCTGGAATACGTTCATGGTCAAAATGGGTAATTTTCTCGCGTAAAATAAAATCTTCTAGCAATGCAGGTCCACGACGACCCGCCTTTAGCGAATTCTGATTGTCTGCGATAACAATCCCTTGCTGCGTGGTTAAATTAGTTGAGTTATCATCAGCTTGTTGATGAGTTTCGCCTGCATTTCCTTGCTGAGTATTCATATTTGGCTCTGACTTAACGGGCTTTTGTGTCATTTTTTTATCCTAAATTTTTAAGTATATTTGTAATTTCTTAGCAAATATCGAATGTTTACCTAAGCTTGAAAAAGGATCGACATTGATGTAATCAGTATATAGAATTTAGAAATCCACAATGTGAAAATACGTAAAGCTATGTAACAAGTAGGTTATTAATGCAGCATACCTAAAAGAATAAAACTAGCATCATAAGAATATACAAAACGTATTAATAACCCACAAAGCAAAAAAACACCCCCTTACACTAGTAAGGGGGTGTTTTAGTATAGGGAGCTGACGATGACCTACTCTCACATGGGCGAACCACACTACCATTGGCGCGTTGGAGTTTCACTTCTGAGTTCGGGAAGGGATCAGGTGGGACCTCCAAGCTATTATCGTCAGCAAAGGGGGATAGAGGAATGAGTTGTTTTAGAAGTAAAGTATCAGCTAT
>JABAHL010000017.1:0-59151 GCA_019353055.1 Faucicola osloensis | reverse complement strand
TGAATTATATCGAACAGGGTCGTTCGTGGTAGGCCTGTCGAACCATAACGACCGTTACCCTTAGACAAGCTCAGGGCAAACGGTGCTTACTATAATTTAGGATTGACTATATAACGAAGCTTCGCAAACTTCGTCGATTGTCAAAAGATAATTAAAAAGGGATAGCCGTGTTAAATCCAGTCAAATTATTCTACAAATTACTAAATTCAGTAGCTGCCACATCGGATGAACTACCAAAACTTCGATATCATGTTGCTGATCAAGTCATTAATTTTCATGACAATTATGTTTGTGCTGTGATTGGGTTTGATGGGGTGGTCTATGAATCTATATCAGATAACACCCTGGAATCCGACTATGATAATTTAAACCGCGTCTATACAGAGGCAGCGCGGGAAAAAGCGGGTCGTTTGGCGTTCCATTGCTACCAACTAAGACGCAAAATTGAAGTTAACACTACTTATGATTTTAATAACAAGTTTTGCCAGGACTTTGCTAATAAATATTTGCAACGCTTCAATGACAAAGATTATTACGAAAATAAATTCTATATCAGTGTTTTATTAAAGTTTAACGAAAGTGTTGATGAAGCCGTTGATGAATTAGAATCAATTGTAGAAAGCATTGTAATGAAGCTGCAAAAATATGAACCGCATATTCTGACGGCTTACATCAACGATAAAAACATTCTATGTTCAGAAATTTATGAGTTTTTCTTTGAAATATTAAACTCAGAAAAATCTTTAGGTGGTTACCCAATTACGGGTACACCGCTTTACGACACTTTACCTTCATCATCATTACACTTTGGTTATGAAGTCATGCAAAGTAAAGGGGCAGTAAAAAACCGTTTTGCCACCATGTTTGACTTAAAAGACTTTCCTGCGTCTACGCATTTAGGAATGTTTAATACAGCAAGTCTTGCTTTACCATTTGAATATAATTTAGTTCAGTCTTTTACGGCATTAGCACCTACCAATGCGCTTCGACGCATTGAAGATCAACTTAACCGGCTACGATCTACCTCAGACAGAGCAGAGCATCAACAAAAAGAAATGCGAGAAGCACAGGGTAGAATACAAGCGGGTGAATTAAGCTTTGGGCAATACCACGCTGCGCTAATCGTATATGGAGATACCCCTCAAGAAGCGGTACAAAATGGCATTTACGCTATGGCGAGTTTTTCCAACAACGCTGGAGCCATCTTCCGTAAAGCAACCGTATCGGCACCTGCTACCTATTTTAGTCAATTTCCACGCTACAAGTACATCCCTCGTAAGATGATTAAATCTAGCCGTAATTTAGCGGGTACGTTTAGTATGCACACTTATAGCCGTGGTAAATCCAAGGGCAATCCACTGGGAGACGGCTCAGCAATTATGCCAATCTCTACCCGTGCGGGCACATTGTACGACTTTAACTTTCACTTTACTAATCCGCTTGAAGACACCGTGGGCGACGAAATCGCGGGTCATACACTCATATTGGGTGAAACAGGGGCGGGTAAAACCACATTGCAAATGGCAATGACAGCGTTTGTAAGCCGTTTTAACCCTGCGATGTTTATGCTAGACAAATCTCGCGGTATGGAAATATTTGTTCGGGCAATGGATGGTGATTATTTTGCCATTGAAGAAGGAAAGCCCACAGGTATTAATCCGTTTCAATTCCCTGATTCTCCTAAACTGCGGGAATTCTTAAACAATCTTATTATTACTTGTGCTAACGATGAACATGTTAAATGTAGCTCGGAGGAGCAAAATCAGATTAAGCAAGCTGTTGATGCGGTGATGGCTCACCCAATAGTCAGTGAGAGACGTTTTTCAAGATTACTTGAGGCGATTCCAAACCGAGGAGGTAACGAATTAGCCCAACGACTACGTAAATGGTGTCATAACGATAAAACGGACGAGACTGGACGCTTAGCGTGGGCTTTGGATAACCCAACCAATCAATTTGATCCCAATACCTTCAAAATTGTTGGGTTTGAAGTAGGCGATATTCTAAAACCAAATAAACAAGTCACAGAGCCATTACTTGCATGTCTTTTTTATCTAAAAAGTGAGATGGTTAAACGTTATAAGCTTATCATGACGGTAGTCGAAGAGTTCTGGCTGCCGCTTAAATATCCAACCACAGAGGCCATGATTGAAGAGATTTTGAAAGATGGTCGTAAACGTGGCGAATTCATTATGTTGGTAACGCAATCACCTGCGGAGGCACTGAAGTCTAAAATATTTGATGCAATTATCCAGCAGACGCCTACCAAAATCTTACTGCCGAATACTGAAGCAGAATATGAAAATGAGCAGGGGACAGGCTACGGGCGTATAGGCTTAACCCGCAAAGAGTTTGAACAGCTTAAAACATTATCAAAAGATAGTCGAACATTCCTAGTTAAACAAGGACATCAATCAAGTTTTGGGGTGCTTAACCTATATGGTTTTGCTAATGAAATAGCCGTGTTATCAGGTAATAAGAAAAATGTAGAACTTCTTGATGAGCTGATGAAACATTTACCTGAGAAGACACCAAGCGAAGTATGGCTGCCATTATTTTATGAAGCTCTACGGCTACGTAAGTTAGGCAAATTACCAATGAAAGCAGAAACAGTGCCTGATTTTAGGGGATTTATGCACTCTGAATTTGTGGCTAATCACCTAAATCAGTTTGAATTGATTGATTTGGATGAACAGCAATTATCCGATTCTGATGTGGTATATGCTCCTGTACTAGATGATGAGCCAACGATAGGCAATACTGATACTAATCAACCTACTGAATATGAGGCAACGGTGTGACAGATATTGAACTATTAGCTCAGCTGTGGCTAATCATGATGACCCCTTGGATTTTTATACTCGTATTAGCCTTTTTCTGGTGGGGCTTAGAACGTTTTTTGCTTGATATTTTGGTAATGCTGAAATTCAACCCTGAGAAATAGGATTGTAAAAAAATGGCTAAATTGTTTACTAAATATACCCCTATATTTTTTTCAAGTAGCTTACTTATGGGAACTGTCGGTTCAAAGTTGGTTACTGAAGATGCTAATAAGCTAAAGCAATTAAGTCAGCCAATAGCAAAATGTCTATCATTTACTATGACTGTGCATGATGCCTATATGTATATTTTCACCATTAGTCTGGTAGTGAGTATCTATGCGCTTTGGAAAGATATCAGAGAAGGTAATAGCAAGTTCTAACATTGTTTAATACCAAACCCAAAAAATATAATAAGGTGCGTTTTACGCACCATTTTTGGCGAGATATAGCCAGCGGTGCATCGTATGCGTCCTACACAAGCAAGACTTTAACTATTGGGTTTGGTATAAGTCAATAAATTGAGCTACTAACTCATTTAATAACAGGAGATCAACATGAAGAAAGTCAAATTCAGTGAAAAAGCTAAGAAGGCGATAGCTACATTAGCACTGATAACTGTAGTTGCTACACAGCAGTCTCAAGCCTTCGTACCAGTCATTGATAGCACCGCCATTGCGCAGCAAATTAATCAAGTGACTAATCAAGTTCAACAAATCAAACAACTGGCAGCTCAAGTTAAGGCAGCGACTGACAACGGTAATTTTGCTGGTCTTGTTGATAACCCAATGATTCGTCAACAGCTCAATAAATATTTACCAGCCAAGTATAACGACGTATTTGAAGCAGCGCGTGCAGGTGACCTAGGGGCTTTGCAACAGGTAGTCAATGCCGCTAAACAACGCGAGGCACAAGCTCAATCAACTCAAACTGGTATTGCTCGAGCCAAGGCCTCTCAATTATTGGCAGATGCTCAGGTTGATGTTGGTTATCGTCGCTTGCAGCAACATGCAAACACTGTTTCAGGCCTAATCAACCAAATTAATGCAACAACTAATATTGCTCAGAAGCAAGACCTGACTAATACACTTACCGCTCAATCAGCATTAATAAACAACGAAATTGGTCAATTGCAATTAGCAATGAAAGTTGCAGAACGTCAAGAAGCGGCTGCCCAACGCCAGGCAAATGCAGAAGCTTATCGTAAGATAAAAGCAGCGCAAGCGGCTTATAACAAGGCTCAATATCCAAATAGTCTGTTAAATAAATAGAAATTTAAGAACAAGGAAAAGGCATGGCAGCAGCACAGTTTTTTACAGATTTGTTTACTTCAATTACCACAATGACTGATGGTATTGGCAATGGTATGGCAAATTTAGTGAACGTTATCATGCCTTTGGGGTTAGCTTGTTTTACCTGTTATTTATTGTATATCGCTCTAAGTTATCTCGAGGGCGTTGATCTAGGAATGATGATGATTGACTGGATAAAGCGAATTTTTGCATTATCAGTCATTATTGGACTAGGACTTAATATCTCTACCTATACCAATATTGTTTTTCCTTTTGTTACTCATTTAGGCGACGATTTAGCCCAAGCGTGGACGGGTAATAGCAGTGCAAATTTGGGCACTATGCTTGATGGGATTGTGAATCAAGTAAGTCAAATTACTGATACTAATATGGAGTTAGCCGCAAAAGCATCTGACACGCTGCCACCTGATCCCAATGCAACTGCGGGAACGATACCCTCAACAGGTACAACCGATCCGAATACAGAAACAGGTATTGTTGATAGCGTAATTGGGGTGGTTAATAATGCAACAGATGCGGTATTTGGAGCAGTGATTGGTTCACTTAAAAATGAAGTAATCGCTTTTATGAAAAATATGATTATTTGGATAGCCGCTTGGGCGTTTCTAATCATTGCCGCAGCATTTTTATTGATTGCGACAGTGCTGTTAGTCATCTTAGCAGCACTCGGCCCCGTGTTCTTTATGTTTGCCATTTTTCCAGCGACACGGCAGTACTTTAACAACTGGGTGGGGCAAGTACTAAGTAATTCTTTTTTGTTCTTATTGACTAGCGTTACAGCAACAATCTTCATTAATTACATTAATCAACAGCTTGCGGCTATAACAGGCGGTGATTGGATAGAAACAGGACTATTAGCGACTGAAAATATTTCTATGATTTTCTGCATGTTTTTTATCTTTGGGGTCATTTTATTGCAATTACCGAATTTAGCATCTTCATTATTTGGGGGCTTAGCTGCCAATGGAGTTGGTACGATGATAAATAGTATCAAAAATGCAACCAGCATTGGACGAGGTGGTAAAAAAGGAAAAGATTCCAAGGGAGCAGGCGATTCAGGTGGAGCGGTCACACCTGAAGGTAAAGGAAGAAGTTAAGCAATAATTTTACGAATTAATTTAGAGATAAAGCGAGACAAACTAATGATAGGGTCGATAAACCAATGCTTAATAAGTAAAAAGGTAGGTTTTAGGAATCGATAAGACAACCAGCCTCCTACTATAGTGAAAATAATGCCAATAACTCTGTCGAATACACCATTCCATGGCATGGTAAATAAATTAAAGAAAAATTCTACAGTAAAAGTAAGACATGTGAGACCAATCATAAAACACATTAGATTTAGAGCTAATCTTGATGTCTCTGTATAAAAAATCATAGGTTCTTCGGAATTATTGTTCATAAATAGCACCTATATTCACTTATTTTACTGACAGAAGTTGAGAATATTATAAAAAATTTAGATAGACCTATTCTATAGCATAACACAGTTGTTAAACGTATGAAAAGGGTAATGAAAATGCGATATCTAGCTTTAATACTAACGGTGACAGTAGGCATAACTGGTTGTGCTACTACTGAAAAACTTACAAAGCCGAAGGGTAATTGGACACAGGTCAATCCTGCGGGTTTTATACCGCCCAATGTCCAAATATATAAACGTCCATCGCCACAAAATCTTGAGTTACTGAAAAATGCGTTACCTCAGGATGATGCAAAAGCAGTGATTCAGGACACGTATACAGATAATCTTTCAAAAGACAAAAAATAAGGTAATTGAGACATGGCGTTGTTACAGCTAAAAAAGAAAACAGGTGAAAAGAAAGTCAAAAATGTGACCGCTAAGCAAGCCTCATTTGACTTTGTAAAAGCTTCCAAAGAGTTTGAAAATAGTCGTATAGGTGATATTGAGCGTAGCCGCCTAATTGCTTGGCGAATCGCTGGGGCATCAATGGCCTGCTTTGTTATGAGTGCGGTTGCTATCATGCTAATGACACCGCTTAAGCAAACAGTGCCATACGTTGTTCGTATTGATAATAATACAGGTGCAACTGACATTGTTACCACACTCAACGATGCTAAATCCAACTATGGAGATGAAGTCTCAAAATTCTTTGCTGCTCAGTATGTACGACTGATTGAAGGATATGACTGGTATACCCTTCAAAGTCAAGTTAATCAAGCAATGATGTTTAGTGATGCTAACATGCAATCACAGCTGCAAAAAAAATATGCTATGCCTACTGCGCCACATAAATTGTATAAAAACAACCAACGTGTCAATGTCAAAATTAACAATGTCTCAATTATTGACCCTAAAGGTATTTTACAGGTTCGGTTCACCACTACAGTAGAACCAATGAATGGCGGAACATACAACGTCCAATCCAATACCATCTCACCTGAACCTCAAGTAACTAATCATATTGCAACAATAGGCTACGATTATGTCAATGTGCCCACCTTAGATGACGTAAGGCTTGTTAATCCGCTTGGGTTTACCGTTAAAACTTACCGTGTAGACGATGATGCTTCTATTCAAAAACCAACGGCACCCGCAGGGGCACAACCAACGCCAGCTGCAACAACTCAGAGTGGGGCAATGTGATGATTAAGCAAATATTACTTTCCTTATCATTGGGCGTAGGCATCATAACCACCGCTTATGCAGAACAATATCCACGCGTTGTTGGTGACGATGCTCGGGTACAGGTATTTGACTATAACCCAAGTACGGTATACGCGGTAAAGGCAAAACTTGGTTATTCTTCATTAATACAGCTAGAAGATGGGGAAGAAATTGATGACAGCAGTGGCTTAGGTATGGGCGATGCTAAATCTTGGAGCCTAGCAGTAAAAGGTAGAAATATCTTCTTTAAACCAATTGCTGAAAATGCTGATACTAACATTGTGCTAGTAACCAATAAAAGAACTTATGCCTTTCAGTTGAAGACTGCTCAACCAAGTGAAGCGTCAACCTATATTGCTCGCTTTAATTATCCTGAAGAAAGTGCACCCGCTAAGCCGCAGACACCAGTAATGCCCGCATTTTTACAAGTAATAAATACAGATGAAAATAATCATGAAATATTGATTGATGCTGATATTAATACTGGGTATGTGTATCGAGGAGCTGCTGAACTTAAGCCTACAAATGTTTGGGATAATGGAAGATTTACCTACGTCAAATTCGCACATGCTGGGGATATACCGACCATATACCGTGTCTTGCCCGATAATACAGAAACGTTAGTTAATAGCCATATAGAAGGAGATACATTAGTACTACAAGAAATTGGCTATCGTTATTACTTACGCTTGGGTAAGGCCGTTGGCGAATTAGGTAATCAACAAAATAAATTACCTAAATTCAATACAACGGGTACATCTAGCAAAGACTTTATCCGTGTTGAGCAATAGTAAGGAATCAACTAGTGAAACTATTCAAACGTAAAGAGCAGGCTCAACCAGAGACGCAAATACAAGAAGAAAATGTCATTACCGCAACGGACTTTGACAAAATTCCCTTGGATGAAAAAACGCAAAAGCAAATTGCAGACAGTGACATTGCAAATGACCCTGAAACCGATGAGATACCATCTGCAAATTCAAATGAGCGCGATACGGGTAATAATCGTAAATTTAAATTTGCGATAGCGGCTGTAATAGGCACCTTGATTTCACTCATTGGCATAGGTGGTACGGTCGGACGCTATCAAGAAAAAAGAGCCGAAAGCAAAGCCATTGAAGCTCAGCAAGCGGCTCAGGCGCAGAAACAGATGGCAACAGGTAATGGCGTTGATATCGCTAAAGACCAGAAAGAAATTGAAAAATCTAATTTTCAGGAACTACCGCCACCCGCGGGAGCGCAAACATCATTGCCTACAGATGTGACATCAGCGACTGTCTCAAATGCACCGATGGCGACGCATTCTAATTATATTGAACCTGTCGAGCCAATAACGCCACCACCCACCCCGCGGCCAAAATATAGCAGTAGCGATAGTTTAGTTGCAGGTAGAGACTACGTAACACCTGCCCCAGTGCCAAATACTCCATCCACGGCATCATTTAACCCTATCGAGATGGGCGGTAGCAAATCTCGATCTGAAACAACACCAGTCTCTAACTTAGAGTCTGCTACAACCCAAATAGCTGTACCAAAAGGTGCGGATTCAAACGTATTGGTGGACGTTAATGCGGTTAAAGTGACAGCGACCAATACAGCTGTAGGGCAGAGACAAGGTAAACTTGCTAATAGCTTAACCCCAACAATTCTAGCGGATGGTGAGGCAGGAAAGCGAGCTAACACGAATATGTTGTTAGTTAAAGGCACCTCAATCCCTTGTGTGCTTAAAACAAAAATTGACAGTACCTATCAAGGTTTTACGGCTTGTCAGATCTCAAAGGATGTTTACTCAGCAAACGGTAAAACTTTACTTATTGAACGTGGCTCAACCGTCTTTGGTGAACAAAATACACAAATTCAACAAGGACAAGCCAGAGTCTCAGTGCTATGGACAAAAATTGAAACACCCAAGGGCATTTCAATCAATATTGATAGCCCAGCCACTGGACAGCTTGGTGAAATGGGGATTGGCGCAAAAGTTAATAACCATTTCCTTAAACGATTTGGTAGTTCAATCATGTTGTCTATCATTCAAGATGGCCTAGCAGCAGCATCTAAACGATGGGAAGGCAATAGTGATACTAGTGGCAGTAATAATACCACTGTCAGTAATTCGACGAATACGGTAGAAAGTATGGCAGAGAAAGCATTAAACAACACAATTAATATGCCACCGACTGCAATTGTTAACCAGGGTGCGATATTAAATATTTTGGTTGCCAGAGACGTTGATTTTAGCAGTGTCTATCGAGTAGTTAAACGTTAGTTTTGAAAGATATTGAGATTGAGCGACAGCACGGTGACCAAGGAGAATTGAATGAATTTTATATATAACGTAGTAAGCGATAATAAGCTTACAGAATTTGCCCGTGGACATAAAAATGGCTTTTTTGGTGCGCTAGTGTTGGGTCTAATCGCTTTAGGTAGTTTAACAGCAAGTTTAATGATCCGGCAAATTCAGTAAATAGCTAAAAGGTACTTAAATGCAGATAGGAGAAATTAGCAGATAACAGGAAATCGTATCATCAAGGTCTAAAAGATGAAAGCCCCAAGGCAGCAACCAAGGAGCTTTCGAGGTGTTCAAAAAAATTCCACTTCCTTGAACACCTCAATTATAGATGAATTTTTAGCGCGGTTACAAAACCTTTAATTAGCGAAACGTTAGTTAAGGAAAAGCAAGTTAATCCAATTAATCAATAATGAGGTTTGTTCATGAATAAGATTTACAGTGTAGTAAAAAATCGAGATGGCAACATGACGGTTGCCAGCGAAATCGCAAAAGGGGCTAAGAAAGGGCGTGTAGTTGGTGCTATAGCATCATTAAGTTTTATGCTACTAAGTAATGCTTCTTATGCTAATTATAAGGCGGGTACAAGCAATGTATATGACCCTATTGGGGCTGGTATTGGTGGCGACCCCGCCCAATACGTTATTGTGGGTGATAAAAATGTAGCAGATTATGCAGGTTCAGAAAACTACGTTGGTTTTGACCCCACCAAAAAAACTTACGGGGAAGTAATCTATGGTATAAGTAATGTCACTAGGGGTTTTCCTATCAATGGTGGTATGGGCGGTGGCGGAAACCTCTCACCCACAGCAAGAGTAATTACAGGTGTTAGTAATGACCTAAATGGGAATGACTCGATAATAAATGGTTCGTATAATAAGGTAGTAGGAAACAACACTGTTGTTGTCGGTACTAGCAATACCCAAACGGGGCTAAACTCTACAGTTGTTGGCAATTTCATAAATTCAGAAGCAACACTCTCGGCTACTTTAGGTGATTTTTCAACAAACTATCGTGATTACACTGTGTCAGTTGGTTCAGATACATTGAAACGCCAAATTACCAATGTAGCCGCTGGTACACAAGCCACAGATGCAGTAAACGTTCAACAGTTAAATGCAGCGATATCCAATATTACCCAATCTAGTACAGATACACGTTCAGATTTAGCTACCGCAGAACAAGATATTGCACTCCTCAAACAAAAAGACGTTGACCTGCAAAATCAGATCAACACTAACAATCAAACGGATGCCACTCAAACCCAGCAGATTACTGACCTTAATAACACAAAGGCAGATAAATCATATGTTGATAGTCAAAATGCCACACAAAACACAGCGATTTTAGCTAATACAGCTAAAAATACAGCTCAAGATACAGCTATCGGTAACTTGCAAAATACTGATGCAATGCTACAAAAACAAATTACTGATAATAAAGCGACAGCTGACCAACAAAATTCAGTCCAAGCACAGCAAATCACTGACTTGCAAAACAATAAAGCAGATAAAAGTGCTTTAACGGCATTACAAAATCAGGTTAATTCAATACCAGTCGTTGATATATCAGGTCTTGCAGCAACAACTTATGTAGATGCGAAAAATAACGCCCAAGATGCGGCTATTGGTAATAAAGCCGATCAAACATCTTTAGATTTAACTAATGCCATAGTTGGCACCAAAGCGGACACGAGTTATGTCGATGCTCAGAATCTAATTCAAGATTCGGTTATAGAAGGTAAAGCTGATAAAGCATATGTTGATGCTCAAAATCAAGCCCAAAATACTGTTATCTCAACCAAGGCTAACCAATCTGATTTAGATGCGACGAATGCAAATGTAGCAACCAATGCACAGAGAATTAATGCCAAGGCAGACCAAATTGCGGTAGATAGCAAAAACGCTTCACAGGATGCTGCGATCAATGCTAAAGCTGATAAGTCTACCGTCGATGCTGTCAATGCTGCTCAGGATAAGGTGATCGCTGACAATAAAACTGCTCAGGACAATAAAAATGCGGCTCAGGACACTGAGATCAATAATCTTAAGCTCCAAGCAAATGCTGCGGACAACAAAAATATTGAACAAGATGCCGCTATCAATACCAAAGCAGACCAGATTGCGGTAGATAGCAAAAACGCTTCACAGGATGCCGCGATCAACGCTAAGGCTGACAAATCTACCGTCGATGCTGCTAATGCTGTTCAGGATAAGCTTATTGCTGACAATAAATCAGCTACTGACAAAGCCATTGCAGACACCAACACCAAAGTTGATACCAATAACCAGGCATCGATTGACCGTGATAATGTGCTTCAAACCCAAGTTACCAGCAATAAGGCGACAGCTGACAATCAGAATGCCGCTACGAATGGTCGTATTGATAGTTTGGCGACAGTCGTTGCTGATAATAAAACCGCTCAGGATAGTAAAAATGCAGCTCAGGATATTGCAATTGACGTCCTGCAAAATCAAACTAGCACTAATGCAACGAATATTACAAATATTAGTAATCAAATCGCAAAAGCGGATACTGACATTAGCGGTTTAATTAAAAAAGACCTAGAGCATGACAACGCAATTGCCATGACTAACAGTATCGTAGCTGCCAATAAAGCGGCTAACGATGCCAAAAATTCAGACCAAGACAATCTGATAGCTCTTAACAAAACTATATCTGACTCACAGCACGCAACCGTAGTAGCTGAAAATGCTAGACAGGATGCAACTATCGCCTCAAATCAGTTAGTTAATGACACCAAAAATGCTGAACAAGATAAGACAATAATTGCCAATAAAGCAGCAACAGATAAATCTATCAGTGATACTAACAATATTGTGAATGCTAATAAATTGGCGACCGACGCTGCAATTGCCGCTACCAATAAAACGGTGTTGGACAATAAGGCTATGCAGGATGCCAAAAATAACCAACTTGACAGCATGGACAATATTTTAGCAGCTCAAATAGAGCAAACTGCAAATGACGGACAGATTCGTGACCAACAAATCATCGCAAAGTATGATGAAAAGCTTAAAAATATTAGCTCAACTGATACCGCGGTAGCAATTGGTAATGGTAGTACAGTTACTGGCAATAACTCAATTGCAATCGGTACTGGGCATCTGGTCAGTGGTAACAACAGTGGCGCATTTGGTGATCCAAACGTTGTTAGTGGTAACGGCTCTTACGCCTTTGGTAATAACAATACTGTGGCTCAAGACAATGTATTTGTCTTTGGTAATAATGTCACCACTACACAAGCTAATTCTGTTGTATTGGGTAATAACTCAACAGATAAAGCAGCCACTCAAGTAGTAAATACAACCGTTGGTGGTGTTGAAACAGGTAGTTTTGCTGGTTCTGCACCAGTTGGCGTTGTGTCGGTAGGTGCTACAGATGGTGAACGACAAATTATCAACGTAGCAGCAGGTAAACTATCAACGACGTCTACTGATGCTGTTAATGGCAGTCAGTTGTTTCAAGTGGCTGATACCCTTGCAAACAAAGATACAGCATTGGACAAAGCCATTGCAGACACCAACACCAAAGTTGATACCAATGACCAGGCATCGATTGATCGTGATAATGTGCTTCAAGCCCAAGTTACCAGCAATAAGGCGACAGCTGACGCTAATCACGTAGCGACGAATGAGCGCATTACCGCTGAAGCCGCCCGTCTTGATGACAAAAACGCTCAACAAGATAGCGTCATCGCACAAAATAAAGCCACGGCCGACAATCAAAATGTGGCTACAAATGGCCGTATCGATGGTTTAACGACAGTCGTTGCTGACAATAAATCAGCTACTGACAAAGCCATTGCAGACACCAACACCAAAGTTGATACCAATAACCAGGCATCGATTGACCGTGATAATGTGCTTCAAGCCCAAGTTACCAGTAACAAGGCGACAGCTGACGCTAATCACGTAGCGACGAATGAGCGCATTACCGCTGAAGCCGCCCGTCTTGATGACAAAAACGTTCAACAAGATAGCGTCATCGCACAAAATAAAGCCACGGCCGACAATCAAAATGTGGCCACAAATGGCCGTATCGATGGTTTGAATACTATTGTCAACAGCCGATTTGAAACTTTGGTGACTAATGTAAACACTGCCAATAAACAGATGCTAGAAAGACAGACGATTATTGATGAAAAGCAAAATGTTCAGATATCACAGAATACCACCGATATCAAAAATCTTGGCCATCGAGTTAACGACCTAGATAAATCATTAAGTGGTGGCATAGCGTCTTCAGTTGCCTTCGCAATGATGCCAACAATTACTGAAGCCGGTGTCAAAATGGTATCGATGGGTACAGGCTATTATAACGGTCAAAGTGCAGTATCAGTTGGATTTACTGGTACAGATGAATCGGGCAAATATTCATTCAAGTTTGGTTCATCGTATTCTACTGCGGGTGATGCTACCTTCGGGGCTGGTGTAGGCTTCCGCTGGAAATAATTTCCTCAGCTAATTTAACAAAAAATGAGAGCGTTACGCTCTCATTTTATCAAATACTTTGAGAGAGTAACAAAATGGCTGGAGACAGTTTACTACGAGGTTATTTGGCGGAAAGTGGATTGCAATCTTTTTTAGACGACCCGCAATACACTGAAGTTGCCGTCAATCGACCCTTTGAGATTTGGACAGAAAATAGTCAAGGTTGGCAAAAGCATGATGCACCAAAGCTTAGTAAAAATTTGTCTAACCTAATTGCAAATGCTTTTGCTATTTTCAATGGCACTGAAATATTGACCCATTCTCCTATTTGTTCGGGTGTATTACCTGATGGACAGCGTGGCCAAGTTGTCATACCGTCAGCTTGTGAGCGTGATACTGTTGCAATGACAGTACGTCGTCCTTCTGATACACGTTTCACTCTCAATGATTACTTTTTATCAGACAGATTGTCTCGATGGTTTGATATGTCGTCATTTAAGACGGCAAACACTATCGTGCCAGATTTTTATAAAAAGATGATCGAGCAAGAACAAATCCAAATTGAACGTTTAAACCGTGAGTTGGCAATACCTAACGGAGTTCATCTACAGCTTTTCGAGCTTGAGATGCTATATGCAAAAGCCACTCGTGATATCAAAAAGTTTATCGAATTGGCGGTTAAACACAAACAAAATATTGTACTAGTGGGTGCAACAGGGTCAGGTAAAACAACTTTTACTAAAGCTGTTTGCGATATTGTTCCAACTGAAACTCGTATCATCACAATTGAAGATACCGCTGAATTAACCCTACCGCATCATCCTAATCATGTACATTTGTTTTACGGTGCGGATATAACTGCTAAAGAGCTTATTAAAAGCTGTATGCGTATGAAACCTGACCGTATCTTTTTAACAGAACTACGAAGCGATGAAGCTTATGACTATATCAATGCCTTAAATACAGGACATCCAGGTTCAATTACTACCGTTCACGCAAATGATTGTCAGTCCGCCTATGCTCGGGTTGCGACACTCATCCAACAGTCACCTATTGGCTTTAATATGCGAAAGGAAGCAATTTTACATGATGTGTTTACAACGCTTGATGTTGTTATGTTTCTAGACCATACCTACGTCACTGAAGTGTCTTATGACCCTGTTCGTAAATATCGTTTGCAAAAGGGTAAAAGTGTTCTAGAAAGCGAACAGGGGTAATTTATGGCTGAAGCTAAGACAAAGCCGAGTGTTTACATCATTTTCTTTTGCACTGTAACCATTCTTGGACTAATCGCTGGACTTTTTCTTGCAAACTATATTTTTATTGAGTGGCAAAAGATTCCAATGAGTCTATACAGTTATGACACTATCTTTAAGTATAAAGCCGCCTTTGGTGATATACCTGCGGTCGCCAAGGCAATTAGAATTAGCCAATATACTATTTTGGTACCGCCTGTATTTTTAAATATAGTGATGATTGCCGCGATATTGGCAAAGCCAAAGCGTGAGCTACACGGCTCAGCTAAATTTGCTAACGCGATGGATATCAAAAAAACTGGTTTAATACCAACGCCAAAAGAACAAGAAAAGTCTAATAAAAAAACACCTAGCAACCCATCAATTCTTATTGGTAAATACAAAAATAAGTTTTTAGAGTTCTATGGCAATGAATTTACCTTTGTTGCTGCACCAACGCGTTCAGGTAAAGGCGTCTCAATTGTCATACCAAATTTACTACATTATAGAGATAGTGTAGTTGTACTAGATATTAAAAATGAGAACTGGGATTTAACAGCGGGTTTTCGATCGCAATACCAGGATGTTTATTTATTTTCTCCATCTGCTGATGATTATTGTAGTCATTGCTATAACCCTCTGGACTATATAGATCGAGCTGAAACAAAACGCATGTCAGGCTTACAAAACTTGGCAAATATTCTTTATCCAACGGTTGGGGTTGATGGCAATACAGCATATTTCAATTCAATGGCGCAAAGCCTGCTAATAGGTACAATCCTCTACATGATGGAAACGCCAGATAGACCTTGCACCTTTGCTGAAGCATTGAAACTGCTTAGACCGGCTAAACCGCTGAATGAATGGATTGTTGAAACAATCGAAGCTCGTAAGACTAAGCCAATCACTGATGCTGAAACGGGTGAAACCAGGGTTAGACCCCTTTCTATTGAGTGCATTGAAGCGTGGATGACATTTGCGGGTAATGATTCTGATAATACTAGAGCGGGTATTTCATCAAGCTGTATCTCACAGCTACTTATTTTTGGTGATCCAATGGTGGCATGTGCTACTTCTCGATCGGATTTTCGTTTAGATGAAGTGCGTAAAAAACGACAAGCAATTTATGTGGGTATTAAACCATCAGATTTAGAACGCTTTGAAAAATTACTTAATCTATTTTTCTCTCAGCTGCTAAGTGTCAATACGTCTGTATTGCCCGAACAAGATAAAACACTCAAATATCAATGCCTTGTACTATTGGATGAATTTACCGCATTGGGTCGAGTAGGCATTATTCAAAAATCTGTTGCATACATGGCCGGTTATAACATGCGCCTTTTGCTGATTTTCCAGTCAAAGAACCAAGTTGAAGATGCTTATGGTAAGGATGGGGCTAAATCAATCTTTGCAAACATGGCGTGTCAAGTTGTCTATGCCCCTAGTGAACAGGAGGAAGCTGAAGATTATAGTCGGATGTTGGGCACAGAAACCGTTAAAGGAAAATCTATCAGTCGTAACCGTGGTAAAGGTGGAGGCGGTAGCGTCAGTATGTCAGATCAAAGTCGTGCACTGATGCTACCCCAAGAGCTTAAAGAGATGGAGCAAACCAAAGAAATTATCCTTATGCGACGCACTAAACCGATTATGGCTGACAAAATTGTCTATTACACAGACGACATTTTTGCCAAACGCATGACCAGCACCACACCACCCAAAGGTCTACCCATTCGGCCAGAGTTTAAACCTAAACGTTTAGATGTTGAAGGAATGCTAAATATTATGCGAGGTGTTGTTCAAAAGCCGCCAGAAACCATTGCAGACTTACCGCAAGGTAAAACAATACTTAATGATAAACGTCAAGAAAAATTTTTTGATGAATTCAACAAAGTCATGGGATTTGAAACGGATTTTTTTGAATTGAATAAAAAAATAGCCGCTGAAAAAGCAGCATAACTTACAGGAGTTAAAAAATGGCATTACATGGCAAATTAATTAATCACGGTACTGCACCTTACCAGGACAATCCACAAAATCAATTAAGCTATTTTGCAGAATTAGAAGATCAAGGGAAAACTAAAAAGGTATGGGGCAAAGAAATTCAATCTGCAATTATAAATGCAAATGTCAAGATAGGTGACGATATTGTACTTAATAATCTTGGCAAACAATCAGTATCTATACCTGACCCCAAAGATAATCAAAAAAGTATCACGGTACAGAAAAATATGTGGGAGGTTGAGCTATATGAACCACCCAAGGAACTTATTAATAGTTTAGAGCCTGATTTAGAACGAGTGCAAGAGCAGCAGCTCTCATCTTTGCCTAACCGTGAAGAAAAAGCGATCAAAGAGACGTTTAAACTTAGTGAATTGGCTATTAATAATGTTGATTTACCTGAGAACCTGCGAAATAACTATATTTTAAAAGTCAAAAATCGAGCATTGCAAGACGAAAAAATTAATTACTATGATAAATCAGATACAACAACGATAGCTTTTGAAGATCGTAAAACTGGGCTTCATACCTCAAAAGAAGATGAAAAAACTATCAATGCTATGCTTGATTTAGCTCAAAGTAAGGGCTGGAGTTCAATTAATCTTAAAGGAACTGAAGCGTTTAAACGTCAGGCCTGGTTAGAAGCCAGTATACGCGGGATTGAGGTTAAAGGGTTTAAGCCAAGCGAAAAAGATATGGCAGAGCTTGAGGCACGTCAAGAACAACGGTCTAACAATGCTGTATTGGGTGATGAGCAGCGGTCGAAAGAAATTAATATGCAAAAGACCGCTGATATCGAAAAACATGCGGTAGCAGAGCCCGTCGAAACAAAAATCTCAAAACAAATTGAGGTTCAGGAGCAAAATCCGTTATCAAATTTTGAGCTTGAGGATGATATTGATTATGCAGAAGAATTTTATAAACACAATAAGCCTATGTCACCTGAAGAAATAGCGTTTGATGAAAAGTATGAATACCATGAAAACGGTTATGTAAGCGATACCACAATAGAAAATTATTTTGATAGTCAGTTACAGAATTTTGTAAACAATTTAGAAAGTTCTAAACCTGAACATGAAACAGAGCCCGTCGAAACAATAAACTCGTCAGTCGATATACCGAAAACGCATGATGAAATAACCGATATGGTTAATAGTGAGCTATTGAAAAATGGTTGGCGAATGCAAAAAGTCGATGGCAAGGCGGGAGAATATCCCAGCAAAACGATGATTGATAGGCATGGAAATGAGCATCAAATCTATATTTTCTCGCATGATTATACCATGCGTATTAATACCCCTTATTTAAATTCTACTGAAACAACAATAGTGGGTAGAGAAGTACTGCATGTTAATTACACGCACGAAGAAGCTGTACAGGCAGCTGAGCGTTTGGATAAACAAGCTCAAACTTTCATTGACGCTCAAACTGAAAAATCAATGGCACAACGATATACCTTTGAACCTCTAGCTCCCAATGATATGAGTGACTGGGACAATATGGCTATTAATGGTGTGCATGTCCATGACACCTTCACTGATGAGCATTATCGCTTCATGAGTATTTTAGATAGTATTGATCATGAAAGCTATAATCCTTCGTTATCATTAGACCAAATTGCCGATGGTGATGTATACGCTAAGGTTGAATATTTCCAGAATGATTATGAATATCGAAATCGTGATTCTAATACTCTCGTAGAGCAAGACTCTCAAATCCTCAAAAAATTAGGTATTGCCGATAAGGTGTTTATTCAACAATTTCCTATCAATGGCAAGACACCCAACCATAGTGCTATTCAAGTGGTCAATTCGATTAATGTCGATACGTTAAAAAACCTTATAGGCCAGCACGAAATCAAGTTACCTAAAGAAGCCCAGCAAGCATTAGAAAGTGTCAAAGAATCAGGTTATACCGAGAAAGAGCAATCTATTTTATTGGGTAAGTGGCTTGATACTAGCAATAGCTTTAATATTTTGCTTAGAGAAGGCGGGTTTACACCACAAGAAAGGTTAGGCCTGTTAATTGAAGATGTCAAAGTTTTAGACGTCGAACGCTTTGTAGATACTGAGGAGAAAGAAAATATTAAATTCAATATGTTTGTCGATATATTGAGCCAAAAAACCAGTATTGATTTATCCCATGAGAAAATTCCAGGGGTAATTGAGGTCGATAATCGTGATAAACAAAGTACGCAACAAAATATAGATACAAAGATTGAAATAAGTGAGATTGGTCACGCTTTACAGCCTTACTTTAGCAATGTTGATAAATACCCCTTATCCGACGAACAGCTTTTATCCATTGAGTCCTGGCGCAGAAATTTAAATGAAAGGTATGCTGCCTACCCAGATTTTGTTACGCAAAAAATGCAGGACTTAAATAATAAAATACCCGATATTTCTAGCGGAAAATTTAATCTTCCAGCGGCTCCTGAAGTTCTAGTACAACCTCAAGTTGATGTACAAATAAATAAACAAGGCAATCGAGATAGAAGTTTATAGCAACAAGTTGTTGACTAAACAGATAGGAGGAGAATCATAATGCGGTTATTTATCGCAGAGAAACCAGATCTAGCTAAAGCTATTACCGCAGGAATTGGGGGTGGCTTTAAGCGTGAAGATGGTTATTTTACCAATGGACAAGATTGCGTGACATGGTGTTTTGGTCACATGTTAGCGTTGGTTGATCCTGAAGAAATAGACGAGAAATATAAATTCTGGGATATGCAATATTTGCCTATTCCGCCTATGCTACCCGCTAAACGCACAATACCGAAGGATAAAAAGAAACAGGTCGCGATTATTCGAGATTTAATAAAGAAAGCAGAGATAATTGTTAATGCTGGCGACCCAGATGATGAAGGGCAGTTACTCGTTGATGAGCTACTAAGATTCTTTAACAATAAAAAGCCAGTACTACGTTTACTCATCAATGATAACAATGTTCAGGTGGTGAAAAAGGCTATTGCCAGTATGAAACCAAATGCTGAATATGAACATTTGGGTTGGAAAGCTGAATCTCGGGCTATTGCCGATCAACTGTTTGGCTACAATCTTACCAGAGCATATAGTTTACAAGCGCAGTCTCTCACCGGTAAAAAAGAAACCATTCATATTGGTCGTGTGCAAACACCTATATTGGGATTGGTTGTCCGACGTGATAGAGAAAACGCTAGTCACAAAAAATCTTATTATTATCAAATTACAGGCGATTTTAACTTTCAAGGTATTTCCTTAAAAGCTAAATATCTACCTCAAGATACGGATCCTATTGGTGACAATCGACGCATCATTGATAAAGTGTTTGCAGACGAAGTTGCCCGTTTATGTAGTAATAAATCGACAAAAATTGTCTTAGCAGAAACGACGCAACAAAAAGTTGCGCCACCACTACCCTATAATTTACTTAAGCTACAACAAGATGCAAGCCGTAAGTTTGGCTATAAACCTGACCAAGTAATGGCTATTACTCAGTCATTGCGTGAGAAACATCAATTAATTACCTATAACCGCTCAGATTGCCAATATCTATCAGAAGAACAGCATACGGATGCGCCACAAGTACTAACTGCTATTGCCAATACATTGCTTTTAGTAGCGGGGGCTTGCCAAAACGCAGACCCTACCCTCAAAGGTCGTGTTTTCAATAGTTCCAAGGTCTCAGCACATCATGCAATTATTCCAACAGAGACGATAGGAAATTGGGATAGCCTAAGCAGGGAAGAACAAAATGTTTATAAAATTATAGCTAGAAGCTATATCGCTCAGTTTTATCCGCTCTACGAGTATGATGAAACTAAGTTAATCATCGAGACAGTGGTAGATGGTAAAGCCTATCAGTTTGCCGTAACGGCCAGAGTAGACACTAATTTAGGCTGGAAGAAGTTGTATGTTAATGACACTGATAATGAAGAAACCATCATGGATGAAGACACTAGCGTCCAAGACTTAAGACAGTTAGTTTGCGGTACAGGGGGACAAAGCGAGCAATGTCATGTGTCTGAACATGAAACAAAACCACTACCTCTATATACCATTACCACGCTCTTAGGTGATTTAACCAGGGTTGCTAAATATGTAAAAAACCCTGAGCTTGCTAAGAGCTTAAAAGATAAGGATAAAGAGAAGCAAGGTGAACATGGCGGTATTGGTACACCAGCGACACGCTCAGATATCATTAAAAATTTGCTTTCTCGTGGATACTTGGCAGAAAAAGGTAAATCAATTATTAGTACACCCCAAGGGCAAAAACTCTATGACCAGCTTGATGATTTAATAAGATATCCTGATATGACGGCTGTCTGGCATGAACAGCAAAAGAATATAAAAAATGAAACCGATGTAAGTATTTTTATTAGTCAGATGAATACTAGCACCATTGAGCCGACAATTGCTGCAATAAAAAGAAACTATACACCGCCTAAACGGCTAGAGCTTGACACCAGTAATCCTTGTCCAAAATGCGGTAGACCGCTCATGAAAAAAGATGGCAAATTTGGCACTTACTGGCGTTGCTCAGGTTGGAATGCCACTGAAAACCCTTGTGGCCATACCATGAATGACAATAACGGCAATCCTATAGAGAAACCTTTGAAATCGCCAGTTCAGACTAGTGAATTTAACTGTAAAAAATGTGGAAAGCCGCTTATTTGGAAAACTGGAACGAGTAAAAAAACCAATAAGCCGTATAGTTTTTTCTCTTGCTCCGGCTTTCCAAAATGCAAACAGAACTATGATGAGGTCAATGGTGAACCACAATTTAATTAATAAAACAGTGACCTTGCGAACAAATAAAGGGAAGGTTGTTCTGCTCATTAGTGGACTGCTCGTCATGCTTTTTTTAATCGGCAGCCTAATAAAGCAAGATATAGGGCAAAAGCCAACTGATGAATTGATGCCAATTTCTGACAGTGAAGTGTTTAAGCCGGTACAAAATGACATTCCATTGGATACTAAATTATCAGAACAATCAAACCTAGAATCCAGGTTCTTAAAAACAGTCGAACTCAGTGATAACAATGGCGATATCTTATTAACTACAAAAAAGGGTGCCAAATTAGATATTTTTACCAATGCTAATCACGAGGTAATCATTCGCATTAAAAATTGATATAGGAAGAAAATATGAGTAGCCAACAGAAACTACAAGAAGCAATAGACAAATTTGAGCAAGTTGTCACCTATGGCCAACAAATGCGTGAACAGCCATTAGAAGAAATTGATGATGGCGATGAAGAAATGGATGTAGTTTATACCACTGAAGCTACTTATGAGTATGCCTATGACGTTGGAGCAATCTCGGCTACCGACGAAGAATTAGCTACTCATGGTATCAGTTTAACCACCAACAAGGAAGAATAATGTCATGGCTGAAGTAAAATTAGAAGATTTTGGTGAATATATCGCTGGGGCAAAAAAACACAACTATACAAACTTTACTGGTCACGACTTCAGCAATGAGAAAACTCGCTCATTGCCATTATCTAAGCTTTGGACAACTAAAGAAATTGATGATATTACTGATAAAGATGTGGCAGCTATTGCAAAAGTTTTGAGAGACAGTATTCCAAATAAGCCTAGAAGAACGTATCAATTAAACCGTTGGTTCGAGAAGCTACAATCTGCTCAAGATATTGTTCGCTCCTTACTTGACCCTGAAGATCCGTTAAATGCCAAAGATTTTATTCAAACTGCTTTGGATAAGAATATCTCGGGTGGCGATAAAATAGCATTACTTACTAAGTTAGATAGAGCTGATTGGTACCTGATTGGTGAAGTCATGGTCATGCGTAATGTTTCGAGCACACACGATACATCTTATTTATTAAAAGCAGAAATCAATGGAAAGAATCACTGGATTGATTCTAATGCCGCAGAGAAAAATCTTGTTATTGAGACAGAGTTATCGACAGTCAATATGAAAATAGCCGACGTTAAGGCTCTAATTGCTGAAGATAATGATAAACCAAAAACAGCAAAAGCACCTGTTGCCGGTGACTTTGATATCTATAGCCGCAACTCATTTCCTGAAAAAGAATATTATATTGCCGCTCGAGCCGACAAAAAACATAACGCTCTAATTGTTTTTAAAACTATTGAAGAAGCCCGTGACTATCGCAAAAATCACGTTTCTGAATTGTCGCAGCTTTGGGAAAATTATAAAGCAATGTTTAATATCAAAAAGTCGGATATGCGATCACGGCTTAATGAACCAAGAGCAGGTACGGACTACCGTGATGGAAGAGACATTACACCTGAAATTTTCATGGAAACATTTAACATTCGTGGTGGACAGTTTGGAAATTGGGTGAATGACGAAGAACGCACGGCAATGTTAAATAATGCTTATGATAGTTTCATTGATTTATCAATAGCTGCAAACATCCCACCTAGTGCCATTGGTCTAAACGGCACACTAGGCATTGCTTTTGGTGCTAGGGGAAGTGGTTGGGCGGCCGCTCACTACGAACCTGTTGAGCACGTCATCAATCTTACTAAAACGAAAGGAGCTGGTAGCCTGGCTCATGAATGGTGGCACGCTTTGGATCATTATATAAGTGGCCATAGCGATTTAATGACGAGGAACATTCGACTTGGTGCAAGACATGAGCAAATAATCAAACCTATTGACGACTTGGTGAAAAAAATTAGAAGCTCAGAGCTTTATGAGCGGTCAGGTAAAGCTGATGAAATGCGTAACAAACCATATTTTCAAACCAACGTTGAAATGACTGCACGGGCATTTGAAGGGTATGTGGTTTCAGAGCTTGCTAAGCAACATATCCGAAATGACTTTCTGGCTAATGTTGTTCCCAAAGAACGCTGGCAAAAGGCCTCTGATGCTTATCCCTACCCAACTTACGCAGAACTTGAAATTTTATCACCTGTTTATAAGCAAGTATTTGACACGCTTACTGAAGTTGATAAGAGCTTTGAGGCTACTGTAGTGGCTATGCCTCATATTAATGCAACTGAATCGCAAGTTAATCAACCAGTAATACAGGAGCCCACAGAAAATGCTATGGATTTAGTTCAGCCTGTGATTACAAGTACGCCTAAAACTAACATTTTGAACCCTGAACCTGAAGCAAAAGATGACAAGAACAATCATTCTGAAATAATCCAAGAGCAACGCACCTCTTCGAAATTGGGAGAAAGCAAACAAGACCAATATTTGCAAGGCATCGCTAATCGACTATTAGAACAAATTCAAAATAATCAAGCTCCTTGGCAACAGCCCTTTCAAGCAGGCGACATTAGAAATAGTATGCCTGTTAACCGTGACGGTGTACCTTATCGGGGCTTAAATGCTATTAATTTATCGTCTCAGGCTTTGTTACAAGGTTATCAAGATAACCGCTGGTACACTTTCAACGGGGCAATTGCTGAAGGCGGCAAAGTTAAAAAAGGCGAGAAAGCCACACAAATACATTATTGGCAGTTTAGTAAGCATGAAAAAGATGAGCAAGGTACAGAAAAAGAGATTAAATTAGAGCGACCGATATTTCGTACATTCTATGTTTTCAATGCCGAACAGATTGAGGGCTTACCTGAAAGAAAATTCAATATCCATTTAATGACTGACTTTGAACGTCATACACGTGCCGAAGCAATTCTAAGCAATTCAGGTGTTGCCATCGAGCACACTGCTATTGAAAAAGGTTATTTTTCAGCACATTATACCCCATCAACGGACACTATTACCCTGCCCCAACGTGAACTGTTCAACAGTGAAAGCGAATACTATGCAACGGCCTTACATGAACTAGCTCATGCAACTGGGCATGAAAGCCGACTTAATCGTCCTTTAAATACGAATTACGGAAGCTATGAGTACGCTAAAGAAGAATTGAGAGCAGAAATCGCCTCAATGTTTATAGGTGAAGAACTACAGATTGGCCATGATCCAGCAAATCATCATGCTTATCTACAGCATTGGGTCGACATTATCAAAAATGATCCTAAGGAGTTTTTTAAAGCCACAGCTGATGCTGATAAAATTACCCAATATATTATGACTTTTGATTTAGTGAAAGATATTGAAGAACACAAGTCAGAGGAAGTAACATTAGCTCCTTTTGAGAGCCTACCTCAGAACCAAGAATATATTGCCGAAAATTTTCCTATAGCTAACAATTTTGCAGCGTACTTTAATAAGAATAACTATGAACCAGTAATCGATAGCGGCCTGACCCATACGGGTGCCTTCGCTCGTTTAGACATTGCAGATAGTTACCCGCTTGATATCAACCTAAAGTTATTAGATACCACTAACGCCTCGTTAGTTAACCAGGAACGCAATACGATACAAATTGAGCATTGGAATGAGTTATTGGGTACTTACGATGTTATTGCTAACTTCCCTGCTGATCAAGAAAATTTCGAGAAAGTTTTATCATTTGCACTAGAGTATAAAGTAAACATTGAGAATCAAGCTCAGTTACGACAATCAAGTCAGGTCGATCAGAATGTATCTCTTGAAAAAACTTACCTATTTGTACCGATTGAGCAAAAAGATGAAGCAAAAGCCCTTGGTGCCAAGTGGGATGCCGAACTTAAAAGTTGGTATGTACCTGAAGGCATGGACTTAACTAAGTTTAAAGCCTGGGAAAAGCCGCCAATTCAAAATTATGTCAATCCACAACAAGAATTCGCAGACTTCTTAAACGCTATGGGTGCCAATGTTAATGCTAGCGATATCCAGTTTGATGATAAATTTCACCGGATACATATTACTGGCGATAAAGCTGCCAAGAAAAATGCGGTATATGCTGCTTTTTCTAACAATGGCAATCCTGCGGGATACTTCGAAAACTTTAAGACAGGTGAAAAAGCGAACTGGACTTCCAGTCAAACTGCTAATTTTAACACACGTACACCAGCAGAAATTGAACAAGCGAAACAGTTAGCCGCACAAAAACAACAAGCTATTTATGATAAAACAGCTTATGCCGCCCAGCAAGTCTACCAAGTCGCTCCGTTGGCAGAACAACATGCTTATTTAACCAAAAAAGGTGTGGCCTCACATGGATTACGCCTTGTACCCGATCCCTCTCAGATTCCTACAGACATTAATATAAAGATTGGTAGAACCTGGCAAGAATCTAAAGCAATGCGTGATAACTTTAAACAGCAAGGTATCGACGTGACCGTTTTAACTAAAGGCGATTTAATGATTCCAGCTTTTGATAAAACGGGTAAGTTAACCACGTTACAAACCATTTCAAACAATGGTTTTAAGTCGTATGTTAAGGATGGTCAAAAGTCAGGTTCTTATCTTGTACTTGGAGAACCTAAGAATAGTGAACCAATATTAATCGCTGAGGGTTATGCGACCGCTGCTACCTTACACGAACAATTAAACCAACCTGTCATTGTTGCCTTTGATAGTGGCAATCTTAAAAATGTAGGCTCGGCAATTCGAGAAAAGTTTCCAGATAGTATGATCTATTTTATGGCTGATAATGACCATCAGACACAATCTGAACGTATTGCCCAGGGATATACTAAAAACCTTAATTCAGGTATTGAAAAAGCAGTAGAAGCCAGCCTTGCAATTAATGGTTACGTGGTATATCCAACATTCGCAAGTAATGATAAAGGCAGTGATTTTAATGATCTATACCATTCAATGGGCGTAGATGAAATGAAAAACCAAATTCGGCATCAAGTGAAGGCCATTAAAACTCAAATTCATTCAGAATTACAACAGCCTATGGTAAAATCAATAGATACTAATCACCAGAACCAGGAAAAAAACGATGGACAACAACAACCAAATGAAAGAGATTTTCAATCAAAACACGAGCAAAGAACTGATAAAAGAATCCCAACAGAATCTGAAAGAGGAGAACCCGTCAGCCAACTTAACCGAAGCACAACTGCGCAACTTCCAACGCCAGAACGACCAATTTTTAGCCAGTCTGAATTCTTAACATTAGTTAATAATCACCCATCTTTAAAACTTGAAGATAAAAAGATTATTAATGATTGGGTAATTAAGATAGTGGTTGATTATAAGGAGTATCCTGATTTTGTTAATACAAAGATTCAGGCTTTAAATGAAAAAATATCAGATATTGCTAGTGGTACATTGCAGCTACCGTCCATACAAGAATATAATTGTAAAATTGATATAGACAGGTAAGGCTTTATAATTGTTTGTGAAACAACTTCTCTTAATAAGAATTACATATGGAGAATTAAGCAGAATAAGGTAAGTTAATTGTTGATAATGATAACAAAATTCCTTAACGTGCAATTCTCCTTCTTTTTCTTTGTTAATTCAGTTTAAAGTTAACAATTGGCTATACTGAGAGTATAATCTCATCATAATCATACACAATTTGTATGTTATTCGGGGTTTGCTGCTTAACAGTATCAGATGGTGAAAATAGGAATCCTTTGTCGACTGCTTGTAGCATTGAAAAGTCATTAAAAGCATCACCCACTGCTATGCTCATATTAAATCCATCATTATGTCTCTCAACAACTTCATGTTTACCACGTGTCCGAGAATAGCTAATTAAACTAATAAAGCCTTCATCATCAACAATGAGGTTGTGACAGTGAGCAGACGATTTAGCAATGGCTAGTTTACTGAAAAAACCATCAAGTAACTGATAAAAGCAATCAGAAACAATATAGATTTCATAAGATTTATTTTTTAGGGATTGCAGAAACGCATTTGCATTCGGCAAAGGATTAAGTTGATTTACCAGTTCTTCCACTCTTCTAAAATTTATTTGATTTTTTTTAAGACATTCAATACGATTCTTCATTAGTAATAGATAGTCAGGTTCATCTCGAGTAGTTAGACTTAACTCTTTAATATTAAGAGTATCGCCCAAATATGGCCAAATTTCAGGAATTAATACACCTTCCATGTCTATAAAAGCAACGTTGTTCATTTCTTATCCTTACTAAATATTTGAAATGAGTAAAAACAATCCGAGTAGTGCCAGGATACAACCAATTACCCGGTTAATAGTTACTTGGTGATTAAGCATTTTTGCTCTTAATCTCTGTTGTGAAAAAAGTATAGCAACTAAGGCAAACCATATTAAATGTGATAACGACATAAATAAGCCATACCCAACTAAAACATATTTTGGCGTAGTGTTGCTGACGATCTGTGTATATGTACTAATTACAAAAAGAGTGGTTTTAGGGTTAAGGGCGTTAGTAAAAAATCCATATTTGAGGGCTTGCAGCTGACTGATCTTCGAAGTAGAACTCACATCTTGTATAGGTAATTGCACAAAGGTCTTATACCCTATATAAATTAAATAAGCCGCACCGATATATTTAATAAATGTTAAAAAATTTGGAGCATACTTCATCACAATAGCGACAGCAATTAAAGTATAAGCAACATGCACTAGTACACCAAGGGCAATACCTATAGATGTCATGATGCCTATTGCTCTTCCATATAAATAACTATTTTTCGTGACGATGGCAAAATCTGCGCCAGGACTTATTACTGCCAAAACTGTAATCAGTGCCACCGCTAAAAACTCATTCATTGTTTAATCTCTTTAAAGGTAATTACTAAAACGTCTCTAAACGACAGTGATTCATTATTGCTATCAAACGGTATAATTTCCGATACACCGTGAAAGACTTGATGATCGTTAACGAGAGCAACATCTAAAAACTGATCAAGCTCGAAGCTACTTAATTGATTTTTCTGTAAATCATAAATTGTTGTGACTCCACCGATCATGTTTTGACGTTTAACCAATGCCATTAAAACGAAATCGACACCATCTCTATGGATTCCTTCAGGTGTTGGTTTACCTGCCATATTATTATTCGATTCAATTCGGAATTGGTGGGCTTCAACAAACCAATTCCGACTATTGGTTCTGTCAAAAATGTTATAGGCAAATGACAATAACTCTTTAAATATTGGGTTATCAATTATTTCATCAATTTCAGTAAAGTATCTTTCTATACCACCATTCAAAATGTTGTAATCAACAGTTTGATAATGTGGAATATAGTCATTTTTATTACAAATACGGTCTTTAATATTAAAAGTCGCATGTTTTCTTTTACGATAGGTGCCGTTATCAGACATAAAGTTATCAGTGTCTAAGTTATTCCAACTTTCACAAAAGGAAGCAATATTAGAATGGTTCAGAGCTTTTTTTTCACAAAATAGTTTTTGGAAATTATTACTACTAATAAACACAAAACCATTTTGCTTTAAATCTTCATGAAATTGACAAGATAATGGATACGTTGAGGATATATTTTCATAGTATTTTGTATTTAATAGATTTTTCATTATTATCACCTTCTGGTTTATAAGATGATTGTATTTTTCCATTTGCCCAATTAAACTAAAATCGATTTTTTTTCATAAAATTACATGAGTATTTGGAATGATTGAGCGTATCCCTTTAAATTCTTTAAAGTTTTTTTATTTTTGTGCACTTTATGGTAGTGTTACAGTCGCAGCCAATAAATTATATGTAACCCAAAGCGCGGTTAGTAAACAAATTAAAAATCTAGAATTTACGATGAGTGTTTCGTTATTTATTAAAGTAGGTCGAAAATTGTTACTAACTCAGCAAGGAGAGAAGCTGTTTGAATGTTGTGAAAAAATCTTTACTCAATTAGATGACTGCTTGAACCACTTAAAGAATGCTGATAATCAAAATCGCCAATTGGTGCTATCCTGTGAACCAACTATTTCAATGAAATGGCTTATTCCAAGATTAGTTGAGTTTAATCAGCAACACAAAGATTTTGAGATCATTTTACTAACTGGTGGGGGGAAAATAGATTTTGAGGAGAAAAAAGTAGATTTGGCGATTCGTCGAAATGATTTTGATTGGGGGGAACATATTTATTCAGAAAAATTGGTTGATGAGTATATTGCAGCCGTTAGTAAGGTAGATGATAAGATGCAAAACAATAAGAAGTTAATACTGACATCTTCTCGTCCCAATTTATATAAAGACTTAAAAGGCAAAAAGTTGGTAGATAATCAATTATTAGCCTATGAAAAAAATATACTTGAACATTTTTATTTATGCATTGAAGCCTCTTTGGCAAACCTAGGAACTTCCATTGTTTCAATCTATATGGTGGAAAAAGAAATCAATAGTGGCTTACTTCATTATTCATCTGACCCGAAGGCTGATGGCTCGTCTTATTATTTATTATCAAGATATACGTTTGAAGAAGATACACGAAAACTTATTTTTAAAGAATGGTTAAAATCTGAATTTCAAGCTTCTGAACGGGCTATACTCACAAGATATCACAATAACCTTCAATCTTGATGTTTTCATCATTTTAATGCAATATCTACAGCAATGCTTCATATCTATACTACCACAATCAGTCATCTTTCTACGGCTTTTGACTTTTCCTTGTTTTTTAGCATTGTTTTCACTGCCGCTTTGAGCTCCCCTGGCGGCAGTGTTTTTTCAAATTCCTTGTAACTACTCAACACAACAGCATGAGCTCTTTCGATGTTTTTTTGTTGTGCAATAGTGGGCTTTTTACTGACTGCAACTTTGTTAAGACGCTGATCTTTATGAATTGAATATTGTTTTTTACTATCAACATATTTAAAGCGATGAATGCGACGACTGGCCGTTGCATTAATACCCTGCTCTGCTAGTTTATTTACAAAAGCAACACGATAATTATGTAAATCGGCTTTTCTTGGATTAAGCCTTGCGCCTCTATCATCTGTCATACATAGTAAAACATGACAATGTGGACTATCTGTGTCTAAATGTTGAGCCATAAAATACTTATGACCAGCAAATTCTTCTTGTACTAAGTTTCTAACAGCAGATTTCAAGCCATCAGGATTTGTACCCTTGGGCATAGAGAATACCAGATGAAGAGCTTCTTTGCGCGTACCAGTCTTATCTTCTGGATGAATACCCATTGCTTCCCATGATTTTAAAAGTTGCTTTTGCTCCTCACCTTCATAGCTATTACCTTCTTCATCCTCAATTTCTACTTCACCCTTACGTCCAATGTAATTAGCGTGGGCTTGCGCTTTATCCATTCCTTTAGATGAACCACTAATCTTTACCACAGCCTGAGGAATATACGTACCTTTAGGATTAGCAGATTGAACACCTTTAATGACATTAGACGCTCGAGCTTTATGATTGATTGGACGAAAAGAACCACCAGTAGAGCCACCAGCTGCTCCTTTCGATTTCTTTGTACGTCGAGTCGTACCATTAAACCAAGTATCAGGATCGTCAAAAATTTTAGGCATAACTATCGGGACTTATTATTTTTAAATATGGATTATATCATAGCGCAATCAGTAGCAGATTTAAACAAAATACTTCAAATTGAAGCTTATTAGAAGTATAATAAGCTTCAAATATAGTGTCTAGAGTTTAAAAAAATAACTGAGGGAACAATATGACTGGTGGTAATCAACCGAAACAAACCGTTTTAACCGTTAGAATGGATAGTAATTTAGCTGAACAATTTAAGAAAATTTCTAAGGAAAATAATCGCAATCAATCCCAACTTGTACGCGACTGGGTATTAAGTTACGTTAAGAAAAATGGTCAGGGAGATTTATTTAAATGACTAATAATGTGAATGAATATCAGGGTTATAGCCTAGATAATTCAGTCAAGTTCTATGTAGCTTATGATGAAGATCTTAAATGCTTCGTTGCTGATATCTTCAATTCTAAGATTGAGGCTCAAGATTATGGCAAAGCGTATGTTGAAAGTTTTGAATTTGATACGTTGGCAGAAGCTATTGCAGATCTGAAACACTACCAACTAGGGCTTAACTTTAAAGATTTAAAAAATGTTTAAATTCATCAGCTCTCAAATTAGCCAATTCTACGTCAGCTTTTTGGAGAAAAATTTATCAAAAACATTTGTTTTTGATAAAATATTATGAAAGCTTCAAAAAGGCTTAGTTTAGGTTAAATTTTCTATCAAAAACCCTTATCAAAAATTTTATCAAAAATATATTAATATAGGTTTTGATAATACCTATATGTTTCAACTACAATATAAGTTATTAGTTGTCTGGTAGTAATAAAGGTCATTGGTATTTCTATTCGGTAAAGACAATAAGGAAATACAAAGTCTGAACTTAAATGGATAGAAGCTATCTTTATAAGCTTCTAATAAAAAATAATAATTTGTTCTAATCATTAACGAGGTTTTAATGCTTAATCCATTATTAAATAGGTCACTAGAGAAACAAAATATCAAAGCAAAACTTGTCAAAGAACGGTCGAAATATGCTAGTCAATGGCAGATAACCTCGCAGCATTATTATGAACGTGGTTATTACGACTGGATGTGCCAACAATTAGGTAATTCTAAAAATGTCCTAGAAATTGGTTGTGGTAGTGGTTGTTCAACACTTAGCCTTCTTGAGAATAATAAGTTCGTAATTGCAGTTGAAGAAAATTTGGAATGTCTTAAAAACACTGAAAGCCTTTTGACATCTAAAGGCTATAACGTTAAAAAATTTTTACGAGAAATGATAGAGCCATTAGGTAATGAAAGATATAGATTAAAATATGATGATATAAGTTCATCATTTTCACTTTGTGATTATGACGTAGTGCTCATCCAAGGGGATTTGTTAAATGATGAAAAACTTTTTAATTATCTTCAAAAAAACAGTGAACAGCTTAAGTTTGACGCAATCGCTTGTTGGCTTTTAGGAACACATAATTATAGAGGTAATAATATTATTTTTAATTTAGATATTATTAGAGATTCAACAGAAGCGAGAAAGTATTTACAAAGAAAGATTTATCTTCAAGCACAAGTTCTACTAGATGACAAGGGAATACTAAATTTTATTGATAGAACGATTGCTCAACCAGAACTGGAAGAGTTCTTTAATTCTATGCACAGTGCAAAAGAACTTAGTCAGGGTACAGACTTTAAAATATATAACTCTGATACTTTAGAATATTTTGATTCAGAGTCTGTTCAAGACCAAGGGGTTAGAATGGTTAAGAGAAGCGATGGTGGGAATAAAGAAAACCTAAATTCAGAATGCCTCGATTTCGATAAAAAATTATTTTACTCGATGGTTATGAAAAAATAGTAAATTAATTATGAAAATAGGTTACGCTCGGGTATCAACTAAAGACCAAAACTTAGAGCTCCAGCTTGATGCTCTCAATAAAGCTGGTTGTGAAAAAAATTTTACTGATAAGATAAGTAGCATGAGGGCAAAGCGTGACGGCTTAGAGCAAGCACTTGAGTATGTTCGCTCAGGTGATACGTTAGTAGTATGGAAGTTAGACAGATTATGTCGAAGCACAGCAGAGTTACTTAAAATTTCTGCTACTTTAAATGAAAAAAGTGTCAATTTACTTAGTCTAACAGAAAATATTGATACTACTACGCCCACCGGCCGTATGTATTTTACAATTCTTGGTGCTATTGCTCAAATGGAGCGTGAGCTTATACAAGAACGTGTTATCGCAGGACTTGAATCAGCTCGCAAACGTGGTCGTCTTGGTGGACGGCCTAAATCTATGACTGAAGCTAAAGTTAAGATTGCTCGACAATTGTTAGAATCAGGTTTAAGCTATGATGAAGTAGCTGAAAATATCAATGTGCCAAAGCCAACTCTCTATAAATATTTACCAGCAAGTAAACTTTAATCAAGAAGGAATTGAGATGTTTAATAAGCCATCCGATCAGATAAGCACAGTCAGAATCAAGAAAGGTAATTTTGTCTACTATAGAACAATGCAAGGAAAGTTAGCCAATCGATTGAACATAGACTTAACTTGTTTTTCACTGGCTGAGCTTGAAGTTATTTTGAAAGACTTATTGCAAGAAATGGATCTAAAGGTTAGCTTATCTATCTATAAAGGCGATAATCATATTCGTGTTTCTTCACAAAATTCTAGTGAGGATTATTTGTTAATTGGCGATAGACCATTGATAATTGATGGCGAGCCAGTGACTGAGTAAGATATCGCATTCATTCCATAAACTAAACGTTAATCTGGAATTTAATGATGAAAAATAGATATGCCTATGCAGCATTGGTAACAGTTTTGTCGATCATAGGAGGTATAGTAACCATTCTATCGGTGTGGTTGATTTATTGATTGAAACAGATTTTGATCAATACTCATAGCTTCTAAAACAAAGGCGTCTGTTTTGCATTAAGCTTTATGAATATAGCATTAAAATGGTATAATTTAGTGTTGTAAATTGCCTAAAGGTTAAACATTAGACGTGTCAAGATACCGTAAGAATAAACTTGTTGCTCCTTTCTTAAAATGGGTAGGAGGAAAACGACAGCTTATACCTGAAATTGTACAAGTTCTACCATCCGCCATTAATAAAATGAATTATGTAGAGCCCTTCATTGGTGGCGGAGCCATTCTATTTCATTTGCAACCGCAAAAAGCTATCGTTAATGATTTTAACACTGAGTTAATCAATGTTTATAAGGTTATCAAGAACGATGTTGAAGCACTTATCAATGATTTAGCTCAGCATAAGAATGATGAAGATTATTACTATCATATTAGAGCTTTAGACAGAAATGACTCATTTACAAATATTAGTGATGTGCAACGGGCATCGAGAATTATTTATTTAAATAAGACTTGTTATAACGGTTTATATCGGGTGAATAACTCAGGTGAGTTTAACACACCGTTCGGTCGCTATAAAAACCCAAATATTGTAAATGAGCCTACCTTGAGAGCTGTTAGTACATATTTAAATAGCAATAACATCAGTTTAAATAGTGGCGACTATAGTCTCGTATTGGAAGATTTGCCGAAAAATAGTTTTGTATACTTTGATCCGCCTTACCATCCTTTAACTGAAAGTGCCAATTTCACTGGCTATATTCAAGGTGGTTGGGATGAGTCTGATCAAATTAGACTTCGCGAAGCATGTGATGAGTTGACTAGTAAAGGTATTAAATTTCTATTATCAAATTCTTGCACAAATTTTATTAAAGAACAATATCAAGACTATAATATTACTGTAGTTCAGGCTACAAGGGCGGTTAATTCAAATGCTGCTGGACGCGGCAATGTTGATGAGGTCTTAATTACAAACTATGGCAAATCTAAAAAATAAACTATCACAAAATGATACTGCCTGGGAAATTCTATTTGACCGGCATAGCATTCTTGATAGTGTACAAAAAAAGGGGTTTTTTGAGATCTCAGCTAATCTAATTAAGACGGTTCGTGAACCAAGGTTAATGACAAAGTTCGATAATCAGTCTAATTTGCCAAAAATTTTCAGTAAGAATCATTTATCAATACTGCCTATTACACGAGGTTCCTATATTATAGGAGCCTTTGAAACCTTTCATAACTTTAATACTGCCGCTGACTCGGTTCCCATAATCCCTTTAGATTTCCCTAGGCCTTTAGAAAGCCTAAACTACCATGACATTAGTAGTGAAGCGACTGCCATCAATTGTGCTTATGTTTCAACTATACTTAGTCATTTTAGTTGTGAAGAAAATCTATTGCCTACAGTTAGTGGCCGTATGAGCTCTTCTATATTTAATTTCAATATTAGGCAAAAAAGAAGTGCTACTGCATTAAACATACAAGTTAATAATTCACAATTAGAAATCGATGGCGGCTATGAAGGCGATAATTCTCTTATTTTGATTGAAGCAAAGAACTACATATCAGACGACTTCCTAATTCGACAACTTTATTATCCTTATCGCCTTTGGCAGAGCAAAATACGTAAGCGCGTTCGACCGGTGTTTCTTACTTATACTAATGGAATTTTTGATTTACGTGAATATCAATTCAGTTCGATAAATGATTACAACTCATTAGTACTTATAGATCATAAGCGGTACACGATTCAGGATTCAAGTATCACCTTTAATATGGAATTGTTGCAGAAAATATTAATTAGTGAAATCTTAAATTATCCTGAACCACCCGGCATACCATTCCCTCAAGCTAATAGTTTTCCAAGAGTTATTAACTTGTGCGAATTAATTCATGAACGTGGTAGTTTATCCAAGGAAGATATCACCATGAATTATGATTTTGATAGTAGACAGAGTGACTACTATGCAAATGCTGCTTGTTATTTAGGACTGATAAGTCGACATGAGGATATGAAATATTATCTAACACTCCTTGGTACACAAGTATTTAATCAAAGCTTAGGGCTAAGACAGATTGAATTCGCTAAACTTATTTTAAGAGGTACAGTATTTAAGCAAGTTTTGCAGGAATGGTTGAAAACAGGCTATCAGCCAGATACAGCTAGAATTGTTGAGATTATAAAAAATAGCATAAATAGTATAGGTTCAGATGATACCTTTAAAAGACGCGCATCAACTGTCCGGTCTTGGACAAAATGGATTATAGATGAATTAGAGGCCTAATTTTATTGATTAGTACATGCGCAGGAGATCAATAAAATTAAAAATAGCTGGATAAAAAATATTTTTTAAGAAATTTACTAATAAATACTGTCAAGTATGAGCCTCAAGAGAGTAATAAATAATATATTCTATAGGTTGTTTATCGACCCGATCCAACGAATAGAAGGCTAAAAATTGAAGAAAACTATAAATATTCCTGAAAAAGATACCGCACTTTTTGGTTTCCGTAACAATTTATCATTAAGTGAGCACCGTATTTTTCTATACTTATTAAAATCAGCATTTAAGCATAATAAAGGTCTAACATCTGCAAAAAAAGATCTTTTAGAGCTCTATATTACGTTCGAATTGGCACAAAAATTAGATAAAGAAACTGGAAGTTTCTGTACGCCTTGTAAAGCATTTTCAGCCAGGCGGGACAATCTTCTGCTATTTTGGAATAGTAAGCCTGAAGAACTATCACCCAATCAAGTAGAACTTACCGCAAAAATTTTTAGCCAACTTGAATATAAAAATGGGTTCATATCATATCAATTTAATTCTCAAATTGTGCCATTGTTAGAAGTGGTTCTAAGAAAATTTGACAAATATGGTTATGACATTGCTTCTTTAGCAAAAGCAAATTCGAAATACACACCACGTTTACAAGAAATGTTACTTCTAGGACGTGGTTCAGGGCAAAAACATATTTATAAAATTGAACAGCTACGAACTGTATTATTGACAGAAAACACTGATGCTTATAGTCAAAGTCCTAACGAGTTCATTCGACATTGTCTTGAGCCCGCTGTTCAAGAAATCAGCAAGATTAGTGGGGAAAAGCTGACATTCACGTTAATTGAGGATAAAAAAATTCAATTTAGCAAACAAAGTTTGCGATTTTTACTCTCAAATAATAGTTCCGGAAAAATATCAAATAATGATAATATTTATTAGGTTTTATCTAACTATGATTCTGTTGCATACATGGAGCGAATTTTAAAATGGCATTATTTGGATTTTTAAATAAATCAAAAAAAAATAACAGTAAAGAAGATTTAATTGCTAAAAAATATAATATTTCTTTTGAAAGAGGTTTATCAGTTGAAGGACTATGCGTTGCTGATTTCAACTATTTAGCGCAATCTTATAGTAGACACAATTTGGTGAAAATTGCTGATTTGTTAAATATGAGTAGAGAAGAGCGATTAAAAATCACTACAATTATGGCCGAAGAAATGTCTAAGGACTCATCGATTAATAATTACCGTGAAAAAGTTACCAACGCCAAACAAAATTTTGATAATCTTTCTAAAATCATAGCTGTCATTAATAGTTATGCTGATGAGAAACAGCAATAAATTTGCTTAGGCTACTCCAAAAAGAACATATAGGAAATATTCATGCAAGAAATTTTAGAAAAATTAATTTCACAAATTGAAGAAGCTCGACGTAGAAAAGCATGGGAACGGGCTATGGTTAGCTCACAACTAGAAGGAGTTAAACCCAACTCTTTAGCCCAACAGTGGATGGAGTTATATTTTAAAGGAAAGCGTTCTGAGGAAGCTACATTTAAAGGTTTAATGCGCATTGCTAAAGGTCTACCTCCAGCATGACGGAAGACGAAATTAAGGCAATTAAAGCACAAATTGATGAATCTGCCAGTTATAGGCTGTGGCGGCTTGAAAACAACCCTAGTCTAATAAAAGGCAATTTCGATGCCAACCAGAGGGTCGGCTGGGATTCGCGTAAAATTCCGCAAAAACAAGTATAACCTATTGAATATTATCCTATAAAATGCGGATTTTATAATTCATTGGTGGGACTTTCTGATCTAAGTTCAGCGTGTAATCACCATAGCGATTAATGTGCTCTGTGCGATATGGTGCTAAACCTGCCAGTATCTCTTCATTGATCGGAACGCCCTCTTCCTGCATTTTTTTCAATGATCCCGTCATTGCTTCAACGTTATGTAAGATAGCTAAATTAGCAACCAACTGATTGTATTTAACAACTTTGCGTTGCTCATGGCGTACATTCTCGGCAATTACACCCTGATTACCAAAAAACAGCCATTTTATAAACTGATTAAATTCTTCACTTTTGTTGGTTGCAGCATTGATGGTTTTGCGCAACTCAACATCACCGATATATTTCAGTAAAAATTCAGTTCGCACCACTCTTCCCAGTTCGCGGAAGGCAAAATATAATTTATTTTTGCGGCTTGCTGTTCCAAGGCGACGCAATATGGTTGAAGGGGTAATTTTTCCAGCTTTGATTGATAAAGCAATTCTGAGCATATCTGGCAAATGAGTTTCTATGAGCTCCCAATTAACCGCTTCGCTAAACAATCCGTTGATATGTTCATATCGCACGCTACGATCAGGTTTGAAGAACACTAATTTTTTAAGATTACGAATCCGTGGCATTAAGTTTATACCCAGTAGATAAGCCAATCCAAATACAGGTGCGCTTTGTGCGTGTGTGTCGCCATGCAAGGTGTCTGGCTGAATATCGGATTCATTCTTAATCAAACCATCAAGAATGTAAATCGCCTCGTAAACACCGCATGGAATGAAGTGGCTGAATAACGCAATATACATATCTGAGACATGGTAGTAGCCTATACCACCGTATCCGCCATAGCGAATATGATACTCAGACAGCAGGTTTTGTTCATACATATTCCACTTTGTGCCATCAGCGGAAGCACTTTTCCCTGTGCCCCAGTATTTGGGTAACAAGAATTTATTGTACGCATTGATGACTTGAACAATCGCTTTTTCCAGACGCTCCCCAGTCATATGATGCAGGTTAAGCCAAGCAACTTGTTTTCGGCTAATTCCTTTAACTGAACGAGCGGTTTGAGTTGGGCCTAAATTACAGCCATAACAAAACAATGTTGTGACAAAGCGCTTACGGGGATCATCTATTTTTGCTTCAAATCCAGAGAGTGGGCCAAATTGTTCATGAAGATCCAACCAGCCTTCTGCTTCTACTAAAATATCGAGGATATTTTTCTCAGGTAATCGAGAAGCTAACTGTTTGTCTACATAATCAAGCGCAGCGGGCTTTGTATCAGAATGTTGTTTCCGCAAAATAAGTTCGGTACCATTTAGGTCAACATGCTCATTTTTTGGAAAACCTTGATCAACGCGCGATGCAGTATCAGACAGCCAAACTTTCAATCCCTCAACAAATTCTTTTGGTTCGGTTGAAATATTTAGCATTTCACCATATTCAGCGACTTGAGTTTGATACGTTTCCCAGTCTACTAATTGATCTCTGTAATCGCTATATTGATCACTATTTGACACATAAAGATCACCAGATTGCAATTCCCGCATTGTTTCGGTTAGCACACAGAGCTCAAAATACTTACGGTTTACTTCTACGACCGCACCAGATCGTTGGCCTGTCACTAATTTTCGCCATTTCTCTGGAATCCATTTGAGACTAATATCAGTTCCTGTAAGTGGCAGCCATAGTTTGTGACTTTGTCGATGAGCAAGGACAAAATGAATCGCATTAATTAACGATAAATCCGCAGACGTTGACTTCAGGTCAAGTAAACTCAAACAGTTGAGTAGAAATGGCCGCTGATTTTGATAGGGTACAACCATAAATGGTAGGTAGTTATTGCCAGCGTATGCCATGTGCTCTTCGCATTCAGCTAAGAGGAGTGCTGGCTCACTATGCATGGCCGCTGCAACACGTTGACCGCGTTCTTGATCCGATTCACCTTCTTGAAAAGCTTCTAATACATCCCGTAATTGTGAGACCAGTTTTTCTGCCCGTTTTTGATGTTCTAAATAATATTGCTGGAGTTTTTCTTCAGCACCAGAATGCAGTTTTCGTAACTTACGCACAAACATCTCAACCGCATCATCAAGCACTCGACTCAACTGTGTATGAAATAAAATCACCATCAGCGCATAACGTTTATTTTTCTGAGTATTCCTTAAATCACCAGCTTCCAGTGCCCGTGCTTCATGCATATATTGGTTACGTTTAACCACAGGAATATGAGTCACTTCGGGGAGGTCAACTGAATAAGTTTTCAACCAAGCAACATGGTCTAGATATTGTCGAACCTCACTATTCGTAGGCTTCTTTGGTTCTTGTTTTAATTGTTGCCAACCGCTGAATGTTTGGTCTGGTGCAACGATGAGCATCGTATCAAACTGGTCGATTATTTGTGGAGAAAGTGCATCCGTCAAACTTCGGAAATAGCGCTCATTGACTTGATTACGAATACGCTGGGCGCTTCGATTTAGTGTACTAAAGGCTGGAAGTTCAAAACGTTGTCGAATGAGCTCTTCAATAATAACATTGATGATATCTGCCAATTCTTGTTTGGTTTGCGCCGCTAAAGTCGCAGCTTGCTCTGTGGCGGCTGATGTTTCAGAGGAAATTGGTTTAATGTTTAAGTAAGATCGAATTGCCTCCATGGAACGTTGACGAAAATCGGACTTTTCTTCGGCTAGTAGATCACGCATAGGGATTATTCGTAAATCTAATTTTTTGTTCAGAAAGGCTATGATGACAGGCGGTATTTCAGCGAGCATTGGAAAGTATCCAAGTCGCTGTACAGTCTTGAGTAAGATGATTAAATATAACTTTGCTGGTGCCCTACGAGTAATTCCTTTTACAAATTTGAGTTCTTCGGCTGTTGGCGTGTAAATGTCATGTAGGTCACGTGAGGTCAATTCTTGTTTAAAGCGTGGATAAGCTGTTTCATGAATGCTGGTCACGCTTTATTTCCTCTTATCTGGGTAAATTTTATACAAAGACTATAATTGAGTGACCAACTGCTCTGAAGGCGTCAACATTGACTCAATACGATGCTGCGCAAATGGATCGACACTTTCAAGATAACGCATTGCTGAATTTATATTTTTCCAACCTACATATTCCATTAGCATTTTTAAATCCCAACCATTGGAAGTTGCCCAGTTTGCAAAGCCACGACGTAATGAATGAGCACTATAAAGCATAGGCGAATCAATTTTTGCTTCTGTAAACAGTGAACGCAGTAATGGAATAAGGCTATCTTCGTGCAGGCGGTTTTGGCCGATATGTCCCCATTGGTTCACAGAGCGAAACACGGCACCGCTTGTTAAGCCACTGACTTCAATCCAGTCGGTATATGCTGTAACGGGGCATAATTGAGATAATGCAGGTGCTTTAAAACGAGTACCTTTAAGTTGGCGATCTCCTTTGGTTTGAGGAAAAAAACAGATCATCCCTTCATTTGGGACGATTTCAACATGTTCCACGTGCAACCGTGTCAGTTCATCACCACGGAAGCCACGCCAAAATCCAAGTAAGAGCATGGATTTATTGCGGGTATGTCGTAATACGTCGCCATGGCTATCCGTAAGTCTAGCCGATTCAATAGATTGATCAAGCCAATTTATAACCAGCCTTAATTGCTCAATTTGAAATGGTTTTGCTCGCTTTTCTTGTGCGGGATGAAGGGTTTGAATGCCGCGAAATACCTTGCGCACAATAGGGGCTTTTGTGGGATCAGGAAAGCCTTGATCAAGATGCCACTGCGCTAATGCAGCCAGCCGTTGCCTTAGTGTATTGATCGACAACAATCCCACATGATCAACTAATACCAAACCCAATAGTTAAAGTCTTGCTTGTGTAGGACGCATACGATGCACCGCTGGCTATATCTCGCCAAAAATGGTGCGTAAAACGCACCTTATTATATTTTTTGGGTTTGGTATAAGTATCGTGCAACACCATCGGCAGTTGCAGGTAGAAAGCCACCCCATTCAGTTTCAAAGTGCCGAATAGCAGATTGATAACTGCGACGAGTATTATCACGTGTCGCGGCATGAACATATTGATCTAGTTTAGTCACGGATACTCACCTGATATTCTTATTAGCAATCGTTGAAGGTTTGCTAATTTATCGACTACTAAATTCTAGGATTGAAAGAGATATTACTCTCCATGGAGTGCTGCAATTAGCGGGCATGAAACGTTTTCCCCCTGTGCATGGCAGGCACATACAAGCTCAGACAGCACTGCTTCCATACGCGTTAGATCGGCCATTTTTTCACGGACGTCTTGGAGCTTGTGTTCGGCCAGATGACTAACTTCATCGCAGTGGGTACCATCGTCCAATCTGAGTAATTCAGCAATTTCATCCAGACTAAAGCCTAATCGTTGGGCTGATTTTACAAACCTCACTCGCGCCACATCAGCCTCACCATATCGACGAATACTGCCGTAAGGCTTATCTGGCTCAGGCAATAAGCCTTTGCGTTGGTAAAACCGAATGGTCTCCACATTGACCTTAGCTACCTTGGCAAAAGAGCCTATGGTTAAGTTCTCCAAAATATCTCGCATACCACTTGACTCCGTACATAACTACGGAGGTAATCTTACGCTATCCACTCAAGATTTGAAACGAGAAACTTATGTCTAAATCACCAAATGGACGCGGTGCTCTTTTCGCTGGCGGATTGGCAGCGATCCTTGCATCTACTTGTTGTTTAGGTCCACTGATTCTGGTCGCATTGGGATTCAGTGGTGCTTGGATCGGGAACTTAACCGCATTGGAACCGTACCGCCCGATTTTCATCGGCGTGGCACTGGTGGCGATGTTTTTCGCTTGGCGGCGAATTTTCCGACCAGTACAAGCCTGCAAGCCAGACGAAGTCTGCGCGATCCCACAGGTACGAACCACGTACAAGATCATTTTCTGGGGAGTATCTGTACTGGTACTGATCGCACTTGGTTTTCCTTATGTCGTACCATTTTTCTATTAGACTGGAGTTCATCATGAAAAAGTTGTTAGTTTCTATGGTTCTTGCAGCCGCTGTTTCCCCTGCATTGGCAACCACTCAAACCGTCACGCTCTCTGTGTCAGGTATGACCTGTGCAGCCTGCCCAATCACTGTAAAGAAGGCGCTCACCAAAGTCGATGGTGTCAGCAAAGTAGGCATCGTCTTCGAGAAACGCGAAGCCATCGTTAGCTACGATGATGCGAAGACCAATATCCAGAAGCTAACCAAGGCAACCGAGGACGCTGGCTATCCATCAACTGTCAAACAGTAGAAATCTCTGGAAAGGCAACAGCTTGGGGGCATAAACATGAAAGCATGGCTGATCTCGAAGAAAACCGATCTCATCATCATCGTTACAATCGCCAGTGTTGTAACGCTTCTGATTGTCGGTGGGATTTGCTGCTGATTGTCAGACTGGCGAGGTCATTACATTCGTCAGTCTGACTGGGTGGTGCAGCCTGATAACTACAATCTATGAATAAATTGCGAACGGCGGAGTTAACCGTTGCCATCAAAACCACAGGAGCAATCACATGACCCAATTGCGAATTACAGGCATGACCTGCGAATCTTGCGCAGTGCATATCAAGGAAGCTTTGAATAAAGTGGCAGGCGTGCAGTCAGTGGATGTGTCCTACGCCAAGGGTACGGCGCAACTTGCAACCGAGCCAAGCACATCTCTGCCTGCACTGATCGCTGCCGTAGCAGGACTCGGCTACAAGACCACACTCGTAGATGCCGCGCCAACAGAGAAGCACGAAGAGCTACATATCGCCGTCATTGGTAGTGGCGGCGCTGCAATGGCGGCAGCGCTAAAGGCCGTCGAACAAGGCGCGACGGTCACGCTGATTGAGCGCGGCATCATCGGTGGCACTTGCGTCAATGTCGGCTGCGTACCGTCCAAGATCATGATTCGTGCTGCCCATGTCGCCCATTTGCGCCGCGAAAGTTCGTTCGACGATGGTATCGCCGCGACTGTACCAGTGATTGATCGCCGTAAACTTCTGAGCCAGCAGCAGACTCGTGTTGATGAACTACGTCACGCCAAATACGAGGGTATTTTAGAAAGTAATTCATCCATCAACGTGCTACACGGCGTGGCCAGTTTCAAGGATGGCCAAAGTCTCATCGTGCGCTTGAATGACGGCGATGAGCGCGTTGTGGCATTCGATCGCTGCCTGATCGCCACGGGTGCCAGTCCATCCATTCCGCTCATCGCTGGCTTGAAAGACACGCCGTACTGGAATTCCACCGAAGCCTTGGTCAGTGACACCATTCCCAAACGCTTGGCTGTGATTGGTTCGTCTGTAGTCGCGCTGGAACTGGCTCAGGCATTTGCCAGATTAGGTAGTCAAGTCACGATTCTGGCACGCAGTACGCTGTTCTTTCGTGAAGACCCCGCTATCGGTGAAGCGATCACCGCCGCCTTCCGTGCCGAAGGGATCACAGTGCTGGAACACACGCAAACCAGCAACGTCGTACATCAGGATGGTGAATTTGTACTTACCACGGGACACAGCGAAGTACGTGCCGATAAGCTATTGGTCGCCACGGGCCGAACACCGAACACGCGCAGCTTGGCATTGGATATGGCAGGTGTTGCCGTCAACGCGCAAGGAGCTATCGTCATCGACAAAGGCATGCGTACCAGTGCCACACACATTTATGCCGCTGGCGACTGTACGGATCAACCACAATTTGTCTATGTAGCCGCCGCCGCTGGCACCCGTGCGGCCATTAATATGACAGGCGGTGATGCTGCAATCAATCTAACAGCTATGCCAGCGGTGGTGTTCACCGATCCACAAGTCGCTACCGTGGGCTACAGCGAAGCGGAAGCGCATCACGACGGGATTGAGGCCGACAGCCGCCTACTTACGCTGGATAACGTACCGCGTGCGCTCGCCAACTTCGACACGCGCGGCTTCATCAAATTGGTCATCGAAGAAGGTAGCGGACGACTCATTGGCGTACAGGCTGTGGCACCTGAAGCGGGCGAACTAATTCAAACGGCAGCGCTTGCGATACGTAACCGCATGACCGTTCAGGAATTGGCTGACCAGTTGTTCCCCTACCTGACGATGGTCGAGGGACTGAAGCTCGCGGCGCAGACTTTCTCCAAGGATGTGAAGCAGCTTTCGTGCTGCGCGGGGTAAAGGGAACAATTATGGATATCACACGCTACGTTACAGAGATTGCCAATCGTCTCATCCCAGCCAATCAGCCTAAAAACTTAGCAAGTCTATTTAGTGTATTGCTGCATGAACTGATTAAAGGGCAATCAGTTTCACCCACAATCCTGGCAACGGCTTTAAATTGCGACCTTGAGCAATTAGCGTCGATACTTAAAGAAATTCCTGGTATCGAATATGACAATACGGGAGATATTGTCGGGTATGGTCTCACGCAACGCGAAACCATGCACACCGTTGAAATTAATGGCCAACGGCTATACACATGGTGCGCACTCGATACCTTGATTTTTCCACCGCTGCTTAATCAAACCGCTTATGTGCATTCACGTTGTGCGAGCACCAGCGTGCCTATATTGCTTACTGTTACACCCGATGAGGTGTTGGACATCACTCCATCTGATGCCGTGGTATCACTGATACTTCCGCAGAATAAAACTGATATTCGTTTATCATTTTGCTGTCATGTACATTTTTTTGCCTCCAGCCGTGTAGCTCACGACTGGGCTTTAGAGCACCCACGAGTTGAAATAGTGACTGTCCAAGAAGCATATGAATTGGGGCGTAAACTGGCTAGGCATTTGTCGGCAGTAGGTCAAGCAACAAATTAAAGAAGTCTTTGGCAGCATGTAATATTTCTTATAAAAACTCCCATCTTATTTATATAAAACGCCATAACACAGGATAACGGCTAGTTATCCTGTGTCATTTATCATCCAAAAATAACTTGATTAATTGAAATTGTTAGTATGTAATTACGTGGTATGTAATATATTACACTATAGAGTGGGAGTGCTGTTATGGCGCGCACGGGACTGTATAAATCTGAAGTTAAGAAGGCTCGTGAGTCTTTACTGGCACAAAGTAAATACCCCTCCGTCGATGCGGTGCGCGTAGAACTCGGCAATACAGGGTCAAAAACGACCATTCATAAGTATTTGAAAGAGCTTGAAGAGGAGGACGGCGGAGCCACTAGACACAAAGTTGACATCAGTGAGGCTTTACAGAATCTCATTTCGAGACTCTCTAGCCAATTGCAAGATGAGGCTAATGTTCAAGTCAATGAAATACGTGCTGAAAGTACCGTAAAGGATCAACAACATGCTGAACAATTATTAGCTTTACATACTGAAATTGAAGCATTGGGTAATCGAGTGCGGCTGTCAGAAAGCACTCTGCTTCAGGAAAAGTCGTCTCATCACGAAACGCATATTGCCCTACAAAAGGAAACGATAGCTCGTCATACGTTAACGCAACAAGTTGCCGACTTGAATGATCGTCTGGCCGAGAATGAGGCGCATCGTCAGTCACTTGAAGAAAAACACCAGCACGCACGAGATGCTTTAGAACACTACCGCCAATCCGTTAAAGAGCAACGAGAGCAAGATCAACGACGCCATGAGCTACAGATACAGCAATTACAAGCAGAACTGCGTCAAGTACAGCAGACAGTCATCATCAAACAAGATGAATCAACCAAATTGAATCAAGAGAGTACGCGTTTGGCCGCAGATTTATCCCATGCTTAAAGAGGCTTGAGCGATGAGTTACATAAGAATCAGCGACTGGCTCAGCAACTACAAGCCAATGAGCAACATAGTAAAGTGTTGGAAGTTCAACTTGTAGATAGAGAAATCATGATCGCAAATCAAAATGATCAACTGGTTGAAGCAACAAATCAAATGGAATCATTCAGCGCTAAAGTGCATGGTCTTCAGCTAGAATTAGCAACTGCAAATGCCAAGTTGGAAGCGCAGGACTCCATTTTAGGTGAATTGCGCGATTTTATGAGCAAAACGAACTTCAAGGCATTGGTGGAGTAAATTTCACCCCAAAATTTACATCGTAAAGCTAATTCGGGTAGTGCAGTGGATAAAGAGAAATATTAAATAAAAAATTTAAAAACAATTATTTACTTCTTATTTTGCGGAATTTTACACGAATCCCAGCCGACCCTCAACCACCTTAAAGCTGTTCATAGTTATATTTTACAAGACAGCACACAATACATTAAGGCCGGAGAATTTCGCGAAGTCGTACCTGCTGGTTATTATCATTCCAAACAAAGGAATATGTATCCCCTAGGCATGGAAGTATTTTATGCTAATAAGCCAGATGAGCAGATAATTAACTCGTTGCTTAATTCCTTTAAAGAAAGACTTGGCAAACTAAATTCAGTTGATGAATTTTCTAAAGCCATGGCTGTTCTCTACTCTAAATTGGATTATCAACATCCCTTTGAAGAAGGCAATAGCAGAACGTTACGATACTTCAGTTCATTGATATCTCAAAATTTCGGCTTTGAATTAGACTGGTCAAAGACAGGTGGTAGCAGCCTATCTCGTGTTGAGCTCTACATTGCTAGGGATGTAGCTGTCATAGAAAATAATTTTGATTTTAGTGAAGAAAATTTATTGTACCTACAAGAATTTGATAATACGGAATACGGAAAGCATCAAGAATTAATTCAGTACCAAACCAGAGAATTTTTTAACCAATCTAAACACGATTACTCTTTTCGCTCTTTAGATCAAGTTATCAGAGATAATACCTCTAAGATTGATATTGCCAAAACTAATGAGCGATGGGCTGAAATACTTAGGGAAACCAGCCTTAACAACCAAAATTTAGAATCGATTTTTTATTATGCTAAACAGATTGAAAAGGCATATGTTTCTCATTCTGCTTTACAACATCATAAGCTAAATGAGTTTTATGAGAAAATATATCATAAATCTACTCAAATAAGCTCAGGAGAAATCATACTACCCGTTGTTCCAGATCAGAAAAGTATCGATCGATAATATTTGTAATTAGATGCAATGGGATATCTTGTGAATGCTTGCAATTGAATTCTCCTCCGCTAATGTAACAGCTACTACATTCGTACCCACTATTAGTTGGATGAAAAATAAACTCTATAGAATAAGTTTCAGTTTTGCCAGCTCTATCATATATATGTATTGCACCCTCTACATGGTAGAAATCTTTACGAGTAAGCCTATTTTCAATTTCTAATATATAATTGCCAGAAGCAATTGATTTTTTGATATTTTCTAAAAGGATTAAGTCTTGCGACTCATGTAGTTGTTTGAGACTTTGTTCATGTAACTGATACCGCTCTTTCAGCTTTGACAGCTTTTCACATTCAACCCGATTAAAAATCCATTTGGCATTGTGAGTATTTAAAATCTCATCTTTAAGCAACTGATAATCAAAATCAGTTTCTTTTAATTTAGATAGATTTATCTCTATACAAGAAGTGTCTGAATCGCGAATTTTTCCTAATTTAATGCTATCAATAAAGTGTGTTACTGCTATTTCAATAAATAGCTTTCTGCCTTTTGTAGAATAAATAGTTATATCTGGAATGAAGTTTTTTTCTGCTTTCTCAATATCAACAGAAGTAATAATTATTTTAGAGCCAGGTTTAATGAAAGGCTCTTTCATATCTTCATAAGTAATGCTTTTAGGAGGCAAGGGAAAAAAGCTAAAATCTGCAAATATAGTTTTAGCCATCTTATGAATAACTGTTTCTACCCCACCTGAGCAATTGGCCAAAGAAACATGGCGAAAATGCCAGGCTTTCTTTTTGCCATGATTAGCGACTAGATCTGCACCACAACCCGCACATTTAGCATTGCAGTCCTTACCTCTTTCAACTTTTGAGATATGTATTAATTGTTCAGTCCCTTTATCAATTGCCCAGAACATCTTTAATATCCGTTAACACTTTCAAATGAATATAGTTAATAAAATTAACACAAGAAGAGCTGTTTGCAAGGCGATTTTATAACCTTTTTTGCCAGCTTGTAGGTTTTTAATAGTCAATGCCATCCTTTTATAAGAAGCATTCTATAGCTTAATAGCATTTATCAGCCTCTTTTTTAAAAAAATGCTCAGTATTTTTTTGAAGATTCTAATAGTAGGTTTTGTACCAATGCTACATGTTGTTCTATATATTCTCTTAATTGATTAATTGGCAAAACTCTATCTTCCCCTACATTTATTGCCTTTGCAATTTGATTAACATTAACGCCAATCTTGTGTAATTCATAATTAGATTTTCTTAATAATTCCAATTCACTCCCCAACATTAATTGTTTAGCGTATAAATCTTTTAATATTAGCGATATGATATAATGTTGTATAGAGCTATCATTATCAATTGCTATTTTTTTAAGATTATTATAATCGCTTTCTCGAATGGAAAATTGCACGCGCTTTTTATTTTTAGAATGAATCTCTGGCTCCGGTATAGTCACATTATCTTTCGGTTCTTTATCCATCTCTTTATTAATAAGCTCAATAATTGCTTTAGTTCTTGAGCGACTACCAAAATTTTTTTGGGCATATTCATACAAGAAATCCTTTTGTTCTTGGGTTAATCCCTTCACCAGCAAGTCGGTCTTTTTAGTCATAGTAAGTCTCTAAGATAAAACTAGTTAAGAATCAAAAAATAATAATATCATAAATAATATATAATTTTTGCGGCTTTAGCCTATCTCTGCAATTAAAAAAATCAAACAAAACCTCTCTTTACCTTGTTTCCATCTACCAAAGTTTGAATTAGAAACTTGTATTTTCTAGCTGAATGTTTTACGATGTTTTTATATGTATTCTTTTGTATTCTAAATTTGAGTTATTTTGATTTCATTTGTTTTCTAAAATTTTCATTTGTATTCTAAAATACTTGTATTTAGTTTTCATATGTTTTATTATGTTTTCAACAGTCAAAGAGTGGGAGAATATGGCAGAAAAAGATAAAATTCCTAGAGTTGGTATCGAAATGATTGTGAGATTGAAAAATGATAAATATCACAATTATAGTTTTAAAGAGATTGCTGAAATATTGGCCAAAGAGTTAAATATTCATGTCACTGGACAATCAGTTGGTTACCAATATCGTAAAAACAAGAATATGATTATTTCGGATGCTAGTCTAGAAAATAGCACCGACATGAAAAAAAATGCTATCGTTTCAGAAGATATTGGTGAAAAAATTAGCTTAATAGATAATAATTCAGACAGCAAGTTACCAAGTTTTAACTTTAAGAAAAATTTAACAAACCAAGCTTCTCATCGAAAAGAATTTGAACAGCTTTCTGATGAAGAATATGAAAAATTTATGAAAGGAGATTAAGATGGTGTTAAAACATACAGCGCATTTTGTAATGCAATCTAAAGGTGGTGCGGGTAAATCCGTTGTAAGTGCCTTACTTGCCCAATACCTATTAGAACATGAAGAAGACTTAATTTTAGTTGATACTGACCCTAGCAATAAAACGCTTGGTAGTTATCAAGGACTAAATGTCCAAAAGATTGAAGTACTCAACAAAAATAAGCTTGTTGACCAGTCAAAATTTGATACATTTATGAATGAGTTTTTAGCTTCTGATAAACCAATGCTAGTTGATACAGGTTCTGGGGATTTCTTAGCAATTAACAGTTATATCTTTAAAAATGAAATTCCTACCATTTTTAGAGATAGTGGAAAGCAGATGTTCATCCATGTACCTGTTAACTTTGGTCAATCAAAAGATGAGACATTAAAATGTTTGCATGACATTGCAATTAATCACCAAAATATTTATGTTGTCATTTGGGAAAATGAGTTCTTTGGCGAAAATAATGATGACGCGCTTGCGCCATTCTTAAAAAAATTAGAAAACATTGCCGGGGTTGTTAAAATTCGTGAAATGAACCCAGATACTGAAGAGCAAGATTTTAGCCGTATGCTACAGCAATCGTTAACGTTTGATGAAGTCAGAACGAAGACTGATGACCCAAAATTCGGTTTTATACAAAAGACTCGTCTAGAACGTATTCGCAAAGAGATTTGGGCGCAACTAGACAATTTATTTGTTGCTGACATTGATCATCCCAGTGATAAAAATATCAAGGTGGAAGCATCTAAAGCTAAATCTTAAGCAAATATTGAGCCTTATCAAGAGGGTAAGGCTCGACATTTTAGGAGATTAAAGTGTCAATACAAACCATAGAATATAACCAAGATTTTTCTCAATGGCTTTCACAGCAAGCTTATCTACTAAAAAACAAAATGATAGACAAATTAGATTTTGATAATCTTGCAGAGGAATTAGAAGCTTTGGGACGTAGTGAACATCGAGAGTTAAAAAGTCGCATGGAAGTATTAATCATGCACTTGTTAAAGTGGAAGTATCAATCCGAAAAGAACGGTACTAGCTGGGGCAAAACTATCCTTGAGCAACGTATAAGAATCAAAGGCGTATTAGAAGATAGCCCTAGTCTAAAAAATAGTCTAGTTGATAGCGAGTGGCTTCAGAAAGTTTGGATTAATGCTGTAACCGAGGCTATGCTAGAAACAGGGTTAGCTAAAAAAACTTTCCCATTAGAGCCCGAGTGGACAGCAGAACAGATACTACATAGTGGCTTTTTCCCTGAACATGATTCTTTGACTGCTGACATTGAGAACCAAAATAGCCCAGATACTAAAAAGGCAAAAGGCCATGACAGATAATATAATCGATGCGGTAGACCAGTTCAATGCTAGTTTAAATCAAAAAAGTAGTAGCAATATAACTACCACTAATGATCCTACGCAGTCTAACTTTGTCGAACCGACTCTTGATGAACAATTAGCTGAATATGATAATCAAGAAGCAGCCATTAATGAAATATTTTTACGCACGCGTCTTAAGCTAGATAAAGATGACCCAGTGGTTCAGCTGTTGTTATTGTACCAAGCAAATAACAATACCATGAGACGACTTTTTGACGAAGCGGCTGACAATCAACTTACCTTCATCAATAAAAGGCTTGAAGTATTCGTCGATGAAGAAATTACTAGACTTAGTGACCAACAACAAGAGATTATCCACGCATACGATGATGGCCTATCAGAACTTAAAGACACTTTAGAAAAAATGGAAAGCCAGAAAGAAGCAATCGTTGCCGATGTATGGCGAAAAATGCAAGATAGGGTAACCAAACAGATCGAAGATCAGCTTAGTAAAGATTTGCAAAAAATGGCCAATAATGCAAATAATAAGGTCAATAATCAACGCAATATGTTATTAGGGGGCTTAGGAGGCATCATTCTAGGCATCTTAATCAGCACATTAACCCTGTTTTTTTTGAAAAATTAAGTAAAAGGATGTACAAGATGACTAGTTTGAATAAAATTTGCTTAGCCTTATTAGCTGCGACAAATTTAGTCGCATGTGGTGGCGGTGGCTCATCTTCCTCAACCCCCACACCACCAACGGTAACACCAACACCCAGTACGCCGCCTGTTGCTTCTGTACCTGTGGCAACCCCTACACCAGTGGTAACTACACCGACAAACCCTACGCCAGTCGCTTCTGTACCTGTAGCAACACCTACGCCAGTGGTAACACCGCCTACTAATAGTTACAGCTCTTATGAAAATCCGAATAAAATTACAGACACTAGTAGTTTTTATACTTTAAAACCAGACATTAAAAGCTGTAAATATGGTTTATTAACCGATAAAGTTAAACAAGATGTCCTTAATGAAGTCAATTATGTGCGTAAATTGCACGGTTTAGAACCATTAACTTACAATCCAGCATATGATCAAATGATGGCTGAAACAGCCCTGGCTATGGCAGCAGAAAACACCACTTCGCATATCATCGATGAAAAATGGCAATGTTATTCTGAAAATGCAAAAATAGGTGCTGCACATGCGAGCTTATCTAATTATACTGGTGTAAATCGATTCATTGAACCTACTTATGATATATCTGGTTACTTAAGAGAAATTGGTTCACCATCAATTGGTCATCGACGTTGGCTTCTCAGTCCGTTTATTCATGAAACCGCTTTTGGTATGGCCGATGGAGATAAAAAGATAGGCGGAATTGGACGTACAACAGGTATGGCACTGTATATGTACGATGCAGCCACTTATGTTAAGAATTCTACCAAGACCATACCAGGTTTGATTGCCTATCCCACAGGCGATTATCCGAGAAAATATTTCCAAAAAGGTGACCGACTATCATTCTTTATATTTTACGACCAGACAAGCTATGATAATAACTGGCTAGTAGATTATAAGAACTCAACAGTGACGGTGAAAGATAGTAAAGGTAATATACAGCCCATCGATGGGGTCGACATTAGTTTCCGTAGCAGTGGTGTTCCAAATAGTTACTCATTTTTGTTGCCAAGCTTTGAATACGGAGAACGTTATACAGTAAACGTTGATAATGTTAAAGTTAATAATGAAACCAAAAACTATCAATATCAATTTAAAGTCGAGTAGAGTGCTTCTATGAAATTTGACCAAACTTGATATAGAATTTATTTAGCCCTATAATAGATGAGTGGTTAGCAGGTTTCCCTACTAACCCCCTAGCTGTGAACTAGGGCTTTGTATCCTTAGTAGGCGTTATTGCTTACCAACAGTAGGATAACAAAGACGATGATGATTAAAGCTTGTTTCATCGTTTATTAGTCAGTAAAAGACTGACCGCCTGTCACGGCAACCAAGGTCATTGCAGTGACCTGCCATGACAGCGAGTATTCTAAGTTACCCTGCTCTAAAATGCTATAAAAAAGCCACCAATGTAAATTGGTGGCTTTTTCCTTTAGCGGTTCAATCAACAAGATAGTTGATTTTAGAACCTTTGAGATTTATAATTGAAACAGGAGCGGTTAGCAAGTTACCTCACTAACCTTAACTGATATCTCACAATATCAGCCTAACTATCCCTACTAATACGCATTACTGCTTAGAAGTAATAGGATGATTAGGATAGCTAGAACAAACGCGAACTTGTTCATTGCTTATCACTCCTTACCTAGTGAGGGCTAAAAATTCCATTAGGAATAGCCACCCTAAGCGGAGCGAATCGGCGGCAACCGATTTGCCCCGACAGCAGTATTTTAAAGAAAATGATATTAAAAAGCCACCAATAGCAACATTGGTGGCTTTTTTCTTCAACGTTTCAATTAATGAATGTCAACTATCCAATATGCCCATTACTTGTTTGAAATATTTCCTAAACATTATATCTTTATGAGCAGTAAAATTGGCACGTTCTTTCTCAAATTGTGTTGAAATGATCGGTATACCAGACACTAATTTTTTCACTTCATTTAATATATCCATCCGTTCTTGAGGTGAGTGGCTCTCGAACAACATAATAAACTGTTCATTGTCTAATTTTTGTTTTTCTGCTTCTTGTTTTTGTTCGATCTCTGCTTGTTTCTCAGCCTCAATTTGCTTAATGATCTTATCAGACTGAGCTTTTAATTCAGCTTGCTGCTTATCGTAATCTGCGAGTCCCCAACGTTCCGAAATTGCCTTTTTATAAATATTTTGTTTATGCTTCTCGTCGATAATATTGTTTTTAATAATGTAAATATCAGCAGTAGCCTTGACTATGACTTTTTCGTTATCGCTCAATTCAACTGGGCTATCAGCTAATTGATCTGCTATTAATTGAGAATTAGCCATAGTATCTACAGCCGTCACAGTCTTACTAGCTTTCTCTTTAATAATAACTATTAAGTGAGTAACAACTCGACCCAACTTCTGTTGATCTAAAGTTAACTCAAACTCACCCTGGCTATTAACTTGATTAATAGCTGGAACTAGAACCCACTTCTTAAATTCAGCGATTTTCTCATACTTATTAAAAACCCCAAAAAAAATTTTCCAATCATCAACTGATTTCTTACAACTACCTAGTTTTTTCCACTTTACAGCAAGCTCATACAAGCGCTTAGCTGGCGTCGTCGAAAAATCAACTGTATTTACATAATTGTAACTGGTGTAGTCTTTATGATTGTCTTGAGTAGCAGACTGAATAAGATGTAAAACATCTCTGCCAAATCTCAAGTAAATAAAAGAACCCACGTCACTATAACCTATCTTATCAATAAGCCTAATATGTACTTTCATTTTTTTGTAATTGCCATGTTTGGGCTTTGAAGCAACAATAGTGTCTGAGTAAAAAGTTGCAGATGCTATATTATCAGGTAAATCAGGTACTACTTCACCCTTTGAGAAATCAAAGTAAGCGTCACATATCAACTCTATCTCCTTCATCTCTAAAGCTGACTTCTTTAAAACTTTATACGCATCATTCAATGTTATGCTGTGAATAGCAGCATATTCCTCTGCTGAAATAATTACCTCACCATTCCATAAATCAGGGTTAGTAACCTCACGCGCTTTAACTGCTGCGATATTCATCACATTATTTTGTACTGGTGGCAAATCATATCCAGATTCAACCATTGTATTATGTTTAACCACTGCAAAATTAGGGTCATTAATTTTCTTATCAAAGATATAGTCCATATTACCGCCACATTAAATACTATCTTTTTATTAATCTTATTCAAAACAAAACACAAAGTAAATATTTATTTGAATAATTTCTATATTTAAGTAATTTCTACACACAACAGGAATACTTCTACACTTATAAAGACATTTCTCTATACATTTCAAAAAAGTAATTTAAATTCAAAATCTTAAAAATTAAGAACATAAATTATTTGACCTAACTTAAGGAAATAAATATAGAATTTGTATAGAATTTATATAAATATAATTTCTATATACGACTGGAAGACTTCTACACTTGAACAGGAAGACTTCTACACTTGAACAGGAAGACTTCTACACTTGAACAGGAAGACTTCTACATATATAACGCTTGGAAACTAGACATATCAAGGCTTGGAAGGCTCAGACAATCTTTATAATAATACAAATATTATAAAAAGAATTTATTTGTGTAGATTCTACATAAATAAGTTTAGTTTTTGAAAGTTTGTACATAATAAAAAACCGTCATATTGACGGTTCAAGAGAAGTTAAATTTAAAAAGGTGATATAGAATATTTAAATTAGCGTTCTTTCATGCTTAACAGCAACACCTTTAATTTGGAAACGCTGTCTTCGACTATCAATAGCTGGATAAAATTCATTAATTGCTATTAGTTCATAATATTCTTTGTCTGCTTTATTATCATAGCATAACCGAAATTTACGCAAAGTTGCTTTGGCATCATTATCGATCACAGCTATTACACAGTTTCCAGTACGAGGTTGCTTTTTAGCATCTATTAAGACTAAATCATTATCTGTAAAAACAGGAAACATACTGTTATCACCCTCCATCTGTACCCAAAAAACCTCATCGCTAAAGTTTGCATCAGAGAATACTTTATATGCACGAGTAAAATCTTCTACGGATATGATGTATTTTTGAAATTCTGTAACTTCCGATAACGTTAAGATAGGGGCTTTTCGAAGATTTGTTAGACCTAAAGAACTACTATTCCCATTAATGTCTATGCCAGTTACTAACCATTGAATAGATACATTCAATACGTTTGCCAGTGCTTCAAGATATTGAACTGATGGCTTTCTATCGTAGTTGAACCAGTTGTTTACTGTTGCCTTACTAGCACCTGTAGCTTTGATAATATCGGACTGTTTTAGCTTTAATTGATTTGCTCTTTCAATAATCCTTTCGGTTATTCCACACATTTGAAAATATCTCATAGGAATGTAAATAAAGTTCATAATTGTAAATTTTCTTATTGAAAAGTTGTCGAATAAATGGTTTAATAATGCGAAATTGTATTTATTTGTAAACTAAATATTTATTTTTTAATCATAATTATCTTAAAAGGTTTAATTTTGTGAAATTTAAAGAGGTTAAGCAATATTTTGGACTTAGGTTCGATAAAGAATTAATACCTATTTTCGGTGTATCAGCTTCAACTATCAGCAATTGGCGTAACAAGGGGATTCCCTTACTCTGGCAACAAGCTATCCAATTGAAATCTAATAATGAATTAATCACCCGTATCGAAGATATTGATCTTAGTGAGAAGGATGCAGATGGAAATGAAAGTTAAACATAAGTTTATTTTTCTAGGTGCTTTAGTCATAACTTCTGGTATAACTCAAGCTCAAGCCGCAGATGGCTGCAAATTTATGCTCTGTATGGGCGCAGTCAACCCAATGGGTATCGCTGAATGTGCTTCTACTGTCAAAGAGGTTCTTCACGATCTTAAAAAAGGTCGTGGCTTTCCAACTTGCAAAATGTCTAATGGCTTAGATTCTAAAACCAGTGGTAGTTTTGTCACACCAACGCGAGCATCTTACACACCACGTTGTCCAAATGGCACAAAACAAGGGCAAGACGGTGTTATCTACCATGAAGGTAATATGCCAAGAAATGCCCGATGGCTATCAACCAGCTCAGGCGTAAGTAACCAATTACTTACAGATAGTGTATTTAATCATGGTGAATACAGCCGTCGAGTTTGTGTATCTGGCAAACAGTTAGGCTCAGTTGCTGCCTACAACTGGGGGGATGAGCCAACCCCACCGCAAGAATGGTGGGAGAAAGTTCAGGTCATGAATCCAGATGGTGCAAGTTATCAATTTGATTTCTTTATTGATAATCAACTCTATTCTAGCCATCGGTTTTAAGAGTAGAGCTTAACATGAATTTTTATGCCCTTGTACAGCAGTGTACCAATCATTTTGAAGAAAAGCAGGTGACGGCTGCCATCACTGACACTGAAAGTACATTCAATCCTTTTGCAATTGGTGTCGTTGGAGGCGCGGTTAAGCAACCACAAGATTTTCAAACAGCGATCATGACTGTACGGGCATTGAAAAAAGCCGGCCGCAATTTTTCAGTTGGACTAATGCAGGTTAATCAAAGTAATTTTGCTAAATATGGCTTAACAGAAACAACTATGTTTGATCCTTGCAATAACATTAATGCTGGAATGAGTATTTTTAGAAACTGTTTTGATGCTGCTAATCGTAAGTTTGGCAACAAATACTCTTATGATGCAAAGCTTAGACTAGCCGCCTCATGCTACTACAGTGGTAATTTTAAAACAGGTTTTAAAGCAGATTTTGCAGGTCAACCCCCCTATGTTGTGAAATTTTACAATAATTTAGCTAAACATCGTGGGCAGTATGTCCGCAATGGCCAATCATTACTATCTCAACCATTACCGTTGCAGCAACAACGTGAAGAGATAGTGACTAATGCTCAGCAGTCGTCAGAGAATCAATATTCTTCACTTATTGAAGCGATCAATGAGCAAAAAAAAGCAGTGCAAACTGTCAATATTCCACTTCCACCCACTGAAGAGATCCAATCGACGGTTAGTAAAAAAAACCATAGCTGGGATATTTTTCAGGAATTTTAAAAGGATAGGCTTATGTCTAAAAACCATGTCTTAGCCATACAAAAAAATACACAGCAAACGCTGTCGTATCTGTTCGCAAATGGTTTAGTGTTTTCTTTTGCTGTTATCGTAACTTTTTTAATTGCATTAAACCCAGCTCATGCAGACTTAGTCGGTGGCCTCAATGCTGCTACTAGCACTACCAGTACGGCCGTTAAAGCGTTCTATGCGTTAGTTGGTGCGGGTATTGTAGGTTGGCTGTTGTGGGAAGCATTAGGCTTGCTACAAGGACGCATGGACTGGAAAGAATTTGCAGTATCTTGTGGCAAAGTTGCCTTAATTGGTGGAGTGATTATCTTAGCTCCTACCTTATGGGACTTCTTCAAAAACGGCGGGTTCTAATGAATAAATACCGTGAGTTTAGTAGTTATAACGGACTTGATAGAACGGTACTCTTCATGGGCATACCAATGGCTTGGGCAATGATACTACTAGTTTTATCAATTTTTACTATGCTCATTGGTATGGTCTTATATAAGTTTATCGGATTGTTATTCCCGTTGGTTTGGTTGCCGGTCGCTTTATTTTTACGAATCATCAGCCAAACTGACGATAAAGCTTTAGGTATCTTGGGACTGGAGTTACGTTTTCGGATGAAACGTAAGGCCTATAAAGAGTTTGGGAATACCTTAACTTTTCTACCTGAGCACTATTTGCGTTATAAAAAACAAATTGAACCTACTTTTACTAATTATAGTGAAAACTGAATTATATCGAACAGGGTCGTTCGTGGTAGGCCTGTCGAACCATAACGACCGTTACCCTTAGACAAGCTCAGGGCAAACGGTGCTTACTATAATTTA
>JABAHL010000016.1:0-60092 GCA_019353055.1 Faucicola osloensis | reverse complement strand
GCAATCGCAGCTGTTAGGGTTGTTTTACCATGGTCAACGTGTCCAATGGTGCCTACGTTAACGTGTGGTTTAGTACGTTCAAACTTGGCCTTTGCCATAATTTAATCCTCTTTTGTTAATATTAACCCAATGTTTTAGGTCATTTACTTTATTATCAACGCTTATAGGTTATGAAAATTTGACCCATTAAATTTAACAGGTCAAATTAGCTAACTTATAATTTTTTTCAGTGTCGAATAGGGTAGAAGACTTTGACTGGTTTTAACCATCAAATTGTCCATCAAACTTATTCGTCATCATCTTTATGAGTGAATTTTTTGATGATTTCATCAGCAACGTTGCGTGGTGTCTCAGCGTATTTTGCAAACTCCATTGAGTAGGTTGCACGACCTTGAGACATTGAACGTAATTGGGTTGCATAACCAAACATCTCAGCTAGTGGTACTTCCGCACGGATTTGTTTAACGCCGCCAAACATATCATCCATACCTTGCACCATACCACGGCGACGGTTTAAGTCACCCATGATATCACCCATGTAGTCTTCCGGTGTCTCAACTTCTACTTTCATAACTGGCTCAAGTAGAACAGGGTTTGCATTCATAAAGCCTTTACGGAAGGCCATAGAACCTGCCATTTTAAACGACAACTCATCTGAGTCAACGTCATGGTATGAACCATCATACAGTGTTGCTTTAATACCAACCACTGGGTAACCTGCAAGAACACCATTTTTCATACGTTCTTGAATACCTTTGTCTACCGCACCAAAGTACTCTTTTGGTACCACACCACCAACCACTTCTTCAGCAAATTCATATTCTTTGCCATCAGCCGTGTCAAGTGGCTCAAGACGTAACCATACGTGACCGAATTTACCACGACCACCCGTTTGGCGTACGAATTTACCTTCTTGCTCAACGGTGTTACGAATCGTTTCACGGTAAGCTACTTGTGGTGCACCTACATTGGCTTCAACGCTAAACTCACGTTTCATACGGTCAACAAGAATTTCTAAGTGCAGCTCACCCATACCGCTGATAATAGTCTGACCAGATTCTTCATCGGTGTGAACACGGAATGAAGGGTCTTCTTTTGCCAAACGGTTAAGCGCGATTGACATTTTTTCTTGGTCAGCTTTAGTTTTTGGTTCCACTGCCAATGAAATAACAGGATCTGGGAATTCCATGCGCTCAAGCGTAATGATATTGTTTTCGTCACATAGGGTATCACCTGTGGTTACATCTTTTAGACCTACAAATGCAACGATGTCACCTGCGCGAACTTCATCCACTTCTTTTTGTGAGTTAGCGTGCATCTCAACGATACGGCCAATACGCTCACGTTTCATTTTCACTGGGTTATAAACAGAGTCACCTTGTTTCGCCACACCTGAATACACACGGACGAAGGTTAAGTTACCCACGTATTTGTCATTCATGATTTTGAACGCAAGACCAGCAAATGGTGCATCATCCGATGATTCACGAGTTGCTTCAGTTTCAGCTTTGTCATCTAACACACCTTTGATCGCATCAACGTCATTTGGTGCTGGTAAGAATTCGATAACCGCGTCAAGCATACGTTGTACGCCTTTGTTTTTAAACGCAGTACCACAAAGCATTGGTTGAATTTCGCCCGCTAAGGTACGTGCACGTAAACCTGCTACGATATCTTCACGTGATAAATCACCTTCTTCTAGGTATTTATCCATCAACTCTTCTGAAGATTCAGCCGCTGCCTCAACCATGTTGTTACGCCATTCATCGACGATATCAACCAAGTTAGCAGGAATTTCTGCATATTCAAATTTCATACCTTGAGAAGCGACATCCCAAATGATGGCTTTCATCTCTAGAAGGTCAACAACCCCTTCAAAGGTATCTTCTGCACCGATTGGCACAACCACAGGTACTGGGTTACCACCAAGACGTTGTTTTACTTGGTCAACAACGCGGAAGAAGTTTGCCCCTGTACGGTCCATTTTGTTTACGAATGCAAGACGCGGTACTTTATATTTGTTTGCTTGACGCCATACTGTTTCTGACTGAGGCTGTACACCACCAACCGCACAGTAAACCATACATGCACCGTCAAGTACACGCATTGAACGTTCTACTTCAATGGTGAAGTCAACGTGGCCGGGGGTGTCAATGATGTTAATGCGATGCTCTGGGAATTGATGACCCATACCAGACCAGAAACAAGTGGTTGCCGCTGAGGTAATAGTAATACCACGCTCTTGCTCTTGTTCCATCCAGTCCATGGTTGCAGCACCTTCATGCACTTCACCTAGCTTATGGTTTTTACCTGTATAAAACAAAATACGTTCAGTTGTTGTCGTTTTACCCGCATCAATATGTGCAGAGATACCGATATTACGGTAGCGATTCAAGGGTGTTGTACGTGCCATAGTTAATTCCTAAGGACTAAAGATTAAAATTATTCCATTATCAATAAACAGTTATGTCTTAAAATGAATAATAATTAGTTTTAACATTTGATTGAAAGATCGACAACCAACTAGATAAAAGAAAGCCTTACTCTTGACATAAGTGCTGTATGATAAGAGCTTGCCATGACAAATGCATGACAAGCTTCTTTTTCAATATGAAATATTGGGCTGAATTTGCAAACTTCAAGTCACCCAATATCATCTATTTTATTATAAGCTAATTGCTACCTAGGTGATAGCAATCAGTATCAATTAGAAACGATAGTGTGAGAACGCTTTGTTTGCGTCAGCCATACGGTGAACTTCGTCACGTTTTTTCAGTGCATTACCTTTGCCATCAGCCGCGTCTAGCAATTCACCTGCTAAGCGTAAAGCCATAGATTTTTCAGAACGTTTTGCAGCCGCATCAACTAACCAACGCATTGCTAATGCAGTACGACGGGAGGGACGTACTTCCATAGGAACTTGGTAGGTAGCACCACCCACACGGCGAGCTTTTACTTCCACCATTGGGCGAACTCTTTCTAACGTATCTTCAAAAAACTGTACAGGGTCAATGCCAGAGTTTTTTTCTAAAACACGGTCTAATGCACCGTATACGATTGATTCTGCAACTGATTTTTTACCGTCAACCATCACATGGTTGATGAATTTAGCAAGTGTTTTGCTACCAAACTTAGGATCTGGTAGGATTTCACGGGCAGCGATGACACGACGTCTAGGCATGATAATTTCCTTGTATATTCAGGGTAGTCTGGTAGCTAAGCGGTTGCTTTTCACCAGCCTTACTGCATAGTATTGTAAAACTATAATCAACTATGCAAACAATGTTAAAAAATGGGGTAAAAAACGGCTAAAATTATGCTTTAGGACGTTTTGCGCCGTATTTTGAGCGGCCTTGTTTACGATCTTTTACGCCGGCACAGTCAAGTGCGCCACGAACTGTATGGTAACGAACACCCGGTAAGTCTTTTACACGACCACCACGGATAAGTACAACACTGTGCTCTTGTAGGTTGTGACCTTCACCACCGATGTAGCTTGATACTTCAAAACCTGACGTCAAACGTACACGACATACTTTACGCATCGCTGAGTTTGGTTTTTTTGGTGTAGTAGTGTATACACGGGTACACACGCCACGGCGTTGTGGGCAAGCTTTTAATGCTGGCACTTTTGATTTTTCAGTAATGGTATTGCGACCTTTACGAATTAATTGATTTGTAGTTGCCATAAGGCACTCTCTCCCGTTTGTTGTCAAAAAATCTCTAAAAACCGCTAATAAGCTATTTTTAGGACAGCGTATTATAGAGATTTTTGTTGGTTTTATCAACTAAAAAATCACCCAGATGATGCAAATGGATAATGTAAATAGGGATTGTTAGCAAAATTTGAGAAAACTAGGGGAAGGCAAATTATCAAAAGCCGTGCTTATCAAGCACAGGGTATCAAACACACTGTAAATCACATCACAACAGACTAAAATGAAAAAGACTAAAACTAAAAGAACCAATGCGTTAACTTTGAAAACCTTAAGAAACTTATCGGTTAAAAGTCAACGCATTGGTTCTAGCTCAGTTATTATTTATTGTTATTATTCAATGATTGCAAAAAATTCAATTTAATGACGATAATTTTAAATAATTGTACTTTTAAATTTTTTTTATAATTTTTTTTAAACTAACAACGTGATGTACTGACATTTTACTTTTATTTATTGGGGTTATTATTGTTATTGGTTATTAAGATTGTCATCCGTTGTTAAATCTATTCTGCCAAATTTAAGTAGGTTGGTCTTTTTAGATTTGGTGAATAACGTTGATATTAATGGCTAAAAATGTGACTTTGCTAAAGCGTTGTGTAAAAGTTTGTGTTACATGACTTAAATTAAAGAGATTTATCGTAACTAGCCTTAAATTAGTAAGCACTGGCTATAACTAATAAAAAAGGTAAAAGCCAAACAGCTAGCTTTTACCTTGTTATATTATTGCAAAATTATTCTTCAGTCGTATGCGTCAACTTTGGCGCCGGGGCAAATACCGACATCGCAATTTCAATCACTTCATTGATAATTATATTGTTGTAAGCCGTACCCAAACCAACCGCAGTCAGTGGAATGACTTTATGTAAAAAACCGAAATTAAACTGCTCAATGTTGATATTAAACTGCGTCGATAGTTCTTCTAGTTTGGTTAATATGCCCATCGCTGATTGGCTGTCTTCTTCAGCAAGTACTGCCGCTCTATATTCTTCAATCGACTGGTCGGTCATCGCTTCAAATATACCCAAGCCTGCGAGCAAAGTTTGCTTCTCTTGCAATTTATTGAGATCCACTTTAGCTAAAATTTCATAAGCGATGGCGATACCTTGTTGTCCCGTCAACGGACGGTCATAAATTGCACTGATTTGGAAAATCGTCCGTAAACACACTGCCAATAACCACATTGTATCTACCAAAATACCTGGTAAACCTGCCAAGTTACTAAGTCCACCCAGGGTAGCTAAAGCACGGTTTTGATCGCCAATACTACGAGCTAGGGCTTGTCGTTCACTAGCAACCAAAGTGTCTTTAAAACGCTCATCACGCACCAAATCAAAATTCGCCCAATTTTGCGACAGTTTACCGACTTGAGAAAAAACCGCATCCGTTGCTTTGTCAAAACTTGCCTTGGGGATTAGTGAGGACGCCATTTTGGTATAGCTGCCAAATGGGGTTTTACCAAGTAGTTTTTTTGAGAGTTTGGGAATATGCTCATGAAACGCGTTTTTATCATTTGATAAGGCTTGTTGAAGGCTGTCAAAATCAATATCTGCTAGGGGTTTGGTTTGTATCGTATCTTTTGCGCTCAGTTGTGCTAATTTGTGACCCAGCGCTTCAAAGACACGGCGGCTAATAGAAGTAGAGGCTGACATGAGAGTTATCCTTGATATATGCTTTTGTTTAGAAAATACTGTTGTAGTAAAACAGCGTAAAGAAAGTGACCACACTTTTCAACTTTAATGCGTAAAGAGACGTTACACAATGATATCTTTTATCGATTTGTTTGAGTGTTTCGCATATATCGAGTTTGGGTTAAGACAAGATAACTAACCATAATCGTGATCAATAGCTGTGGCATAAGAAATATTTTGTAACATTTTTTGGGGAAAACTAGGCAGGTGAAATCCAGAGGGGTACAATAGCGTGATATTTATCATCAATTGATTAAACCAAAAGGAATGGTATATGCAGCGCGTTGTAATCACAGGGGCAGGACTTATCTCGTGTATTGGTAATGACTTAGCCACAGTCAGCGAGTCGCTACAGCAAGGTAAATCGGGCTTGGTATTTAATCCAATTTATCAAGAAAAAGGCTTTAAAGCCTGTGTCTCAGGTAGTATTGATGACGATAACCTAGATACTTCGCATATCGATCGCAAACTTAAACGGTTCTTGTCAAAAGCCAGTTTATATGCCTATCTAAGTGCGCTACAAGCAATCGAGCAAGCAGGATTGTCATTAACAGATATTGCTCATAACACTAATATCGGGGTGGTAGCAGGTTCGGGTGGGGCATCGAGTGCCGATGTGGCGGCAGCGGTAGACGCAATGCGCGAAAAAGGCTTGCGCGGTGTCGGCGCGATGGCAGTGCCAAAAACCATGGCAAGTACGGTATCAGCCAGCGTTGCAACTGGGTTAAAGATTGGTGGGATTAGCTACTCTATTGCATCAGCTTGCGCGACCTCAACGCATTGTGTGGGTCATGCTATGGAGCTGATTCAATTGGGTAAACAAGACATTGTGATTGCAGGGGGCGGCGAGCAAGAAGACTGGACACAATCTTGTATGTTTGATGGTATGGGTGCGATGAGCACACAGTACAATGACAAGCCGCAACTCGCCAGTCGCCCTTACGATGCAGATCGAGACGGCTTTGTGATTGCAGGCGGTGGTGGTATGGTGGTGGTTGAGAGTCTAGACTCTGCCAAACAACGCGGTGCGACTATTTTGGCAGAGATTGTTGGCTATGGTGCAAGCTCTGATGGGGCAGATATGGTAGCACCCAGTGGGGTAGGTGCGGTCAACTGTATGAAACAAGCGCTTAAACAATCAGGCTTAAACTCAGTTGACTATATCAATACTCATGGTACTAGCACCCCCATTGGCGATATCACCGAGCTTGAAGCGATTCGCCAAGTGTTTGGTGCTGATTTGCCTCCCATTAGCTCGACCAAATCAATGACAGGTCATAGTTTGGGTGCGGTGGGTGTGCAAGAATTGATTTATTGTTTATTGATGCTCAATCAAGGCTTTATTGCGCCCAGTATTAATATTGAAACCTTGGATGAGAAAGCCAAAGATTTTGATATCGTCCGTGAAACGCGTCAGGTCAATTTAAATACCATTATGACCAATAGCTTTGGTTTTGGTGGTACCAATGCAAGTTTAATCATCAAAAAGTTTGTTGAATAAATACTGATGGGCCGTCATAATTGATAAAAATAGGCGATGACAGTTACCCGATTGTCATCGCTTTTTTGACGCTAAATATAATCATAAAGGTAAAGCATGTACCCAATGCCAAGTTTACAACATCTTGCGCCCTGTCAACTCATCACTCTGTTACAGCAGTTTAATACGACAAATAATCATGCAATCTATCCGATTTGGCTCAATAACGAGGGTCAAAATGTTATCGGTTTATTGCCAAAAACAATTTTTGAAATACATTCCCAAAATCAGCTTACCCAAAAGCAACGTCAAAATTGCTCATTCGATGATTTTGATTACTGTGATACCGTGATTAACACTGGTGCTGATAATGCCACTAATAGGGCAGCTAAGGGTGTTGATATTGGCGAATTAACTGCTGCGCTTGAGGCTTATCAACATCAACAGCTATCATCTAAGCAGTCTGCTATCCAACATACGGCTAATGTGGGCTACCAAGATGGCTTGATGGGGTTTATTAGCTACGATTTATCAGCGTATCATTTAGCAAATGCAAACCATGTGCAAGCAAGTGCAACTCACGGGGAAACCAGTTACTTAACGCCCAATCGGCCGCAGCTATTTTTGGGACATTATGATATTTATTTGACCTATCAGCACCAGAAGTGGCATTTACATACCATCACTGAGGAAGCCATGGCGCAAGCCGTCAATATCGAAAACTGGCTAAATGATTTAGTCAGTGGTGCCAAGATCCCTACACCAAAGCCGCTTAGCTTGTTACCTTTATGGCAACTATCTGATTACAGCCAAGCTTTTAATAAAGTCCAAGACTACCTAACAGCAGGCGACTGTTACCAGATTAATCTTACCCAGTGCTGGCAAGGTGAGTTATCCAATCAGCAGTTGGTCGATTATCTACCAATCTTGCATCAGTCGACCCAGGCGCCGTTTGCAGGATATCTAGCACTCGGCAATTATGAGTTACTAAGCTGCTCGCCCGAATTGTTTTTTACCTTTGCCAACAATGCCCAAGGAAAAAATTGCATTATTACCAAACCGATAAAAGGCACGCGCCCACGTGGACAAAATGTAGCCGCTGACCAAGCCAATAAAAATGAACTTGCCAGCAGCGAAAAAGACATCGCCGAAAACGTCATGATTGTCGATTTGCTGCGCAATGATTTGGGCAAATATGCTAAGACTGGGACGGTAAAAGTCCCAAAACTGTTTGATATCGAAAGTTTTAGCAATGTGCACCATATGGTGAGCACCATCACCGCCACACTCAAAGATGACATTAGCCCTTGGACGGTATTGTTTGAAAGTCTGCCCGCTGGCTCAATCACGGGTACACCCAAAAAGCGCGCGGTAGAAATCATCAATGAATTGGAAGCCAAACCGCGCGGGGCTTACTGTGGTACGATGGGGTATCTCAATTTTGATGGCACAGGGCAATGGAATGTGCTGATTCGTACGCTACAAGCTTTAGATAATAATGTCAGTCTGTGGGCAGGCGGCGGCATCACGATTGCGTCAGACTGTGAGGCAGAATACCAAGAATGTTTTGATAAAGTAGGAAATTTACTAAAAATATTGCACCAGTAAAGTTACAACAACTTGCCATCAAGTGCGGTATTGAGTTCAGCTGCACTGATGGGCAAGCTTCCGCCCTCAAATGGATTAAACACTAGGTCAATATCATAAAAGGCGATATGGGTATCCACAATCGCCAGTTTTTTGCGACCCAGTTGCTGGCTAAATGCCAATAACTTTGCTTGATGAGCAAAGCGATAAGTCACCACCTCGCCTGTTTCGATATTTTGGCATTTTAAATAAAATTGTATGAGTTGATCAGCAGTCATTACTGGTACTCATAACCATGAAAATAATCTTTTTTCCAAGCTCGCCACGCGTTAATTTCTTCGTCTGAATAGGACTCTATATCTTCATTAAGAAACTCTGTTAAAGCATGAGATTTTGAATGATGCGTTTTTTTTAAATAATCTTTGATTGCTTTAATGCCATAGCAATAAATAAATTCACTATCCACACCGCATTGGCTATCAAAATCAATAAATTTTAATTCATAAAAATCAAAGATATTTTCAATATTTTGATAATGCGTTAATAACCAAGCAGAAAAGTACAAATTATCAACATCATCTTGAGCATTATTATAATAATTTTTATCTTTTCGCCACATCAGTTCTTGGTGAAATAAAAACTTAGCTATTGAGTAATCTGATAATTTAAAGTCGTTATACATGGCAATATTTAAAGCTAAACGTTCTGCCTGCTTACTTTCATTTGACTCTTGCTGAAAACGATAATTCTCTAATAACGTCATGTCATTACGCACAGCATTAAGTTGATTCAAACACGTTTCAAAATCTTTTACATTCATAATTAATTATTGAACCAATGATATTAATGAGTCAATTAAACGTTGATTTTGCTCGGCATTGCCGATGGTAATACGCAAATAACTGCTAATTTTTGGCTTGTTAAAATGACGAACAATCACCCCTTGCGTCCGCAGTTTTTCAAATAGCTGTATGGTTTCCCCCATCGAAGCAGGTGGTTTGGCAAACACAAAGTTGGCTTGTGAAGGCAAGACAGTAAAGCCTAATTGGGTCAAAGCTTGCGTAACATCATGGCGTAGTGCGATGACTTTTTGGTTGCAGGCAACAAAATAATCGTTATCTTGTAAGCTAGCAACTGCGCCTGCTTGGGCAAGACGATCTAGGGGATAGCTGTTAAAACTATTTTTATACCGATTTAACGCTTCAATCAGTGAGTGATTGGCAAACGCCATGCCGACACGCAGCCCTGCTAATGAGCGAGACTTTGAAAAGGTTTGGGTTACCACTAAGTTATCATATTTATCAATCAAACTGACCGCAGAGGCATTGGGTGTGTCTGCAAAATCAATATACGCTTCATCAATCACAATCACTGCATTGCGATGTTCTTGTAGGAGTTTTTCGATATCCGCCAGCGGCAAAAGCACCCCAGTTGGCGCATTGGGATTGGCAATAATAATGCCACTGCAAGGGCGGCGATAGTCATCAACATCAATGCTAAAATCGGCTTTGAGCGCAATGGTCACCAAATCCACATGGAAAGTATCGGCATACACAGGATAAAAACTATAACCAATATCAGGGGTTAATACCGAACGGTCTTTGACAAAAAAACAAGCAAAAATATGCGCCAAAACTTCATCAGAGCCATTACCGACAAAAATTTGATTGGGGGCTACCTGGTAAACTTGAGCCATTACCGCACGGAGTTCATCAGATTCTGGGGCGGGGTAGCGCTTTAAATGATCGGCTTGATTGAGCAAAACTTGTGCGATGGCTTCAGCGACTTTGGGGGAGGGGGGGAAAGGATTTTCATTGGTATTAAGCTTACACAGATTGTCATGCTTGGGCTGTTCACCCGGTGTATAGGGCGTTAGGTTGCGAATCAAGGTACTCCACAGTCGAGTGTTAATTTCGGGCGTTGCATCTGCGTTTGAAGTAAGCGTATCCACCATGACAAATCCTTACAAGATAATCAATGTGTTAAATCAATGTGGCCAGTCAATTTGCTAAGTCAATTTACCAAATCAAGTTACCAAACCAATGCGCCAAAGGCTGGCACAAACAATACATAGTAGCATAAATTGGTTGAAAATTTATCTACCGCAGCCCACTGATATCATAAAATTTGGGCTAACGGTTGAGCAAGACGGATAGGCAGTGAATTTTTAGCCGTTATGTGAATAAATCGTGCGCTGGCTTGACGAATGTGTTAAAAGATAACCTTTTAACTCAAGCCCGCTAAACTAAGCCCATGAAAATAAGCTTATTAAATCATCCTTGATAATAAGTTACCTAGTTAAAATTTTGGAAGATGTATGAAATTCTCAGCGTCGCAATCGAGCCAGTCAAACATTCACCCTGCTGCTAACGCGTCTCAGATGTCGGTAGCGACTGCCCCGACCAAGGCATTAATTGTCACGGTAGTCCTTGCGATTTTATTATTGGCTATCAATATGCGCGCGCCTATTATTGGGTTTGGTGCGGTAGCAAAACTGGTTCAGCAGGATTTGGGGTTAACGACCAAAACTATTGGTTTGATTGGTACGATTCCTGTCATGGCATTTGCATCGAGTTCGTTTGTTGCGCCTATGCTGTCACGGCGTATTGGCTTGGAAAACACCATGATTTTGGCAACCAGTTTGCTTGCCATCGGTATCTTTGTGCGAGTGGCGCATCCGCAATTAGGGTTTTTGCTAGCGGGCACAGTGCTGCTATCGTTGGCGATTTCACTCGGCAATGTGTTAATCCCGGCCGTCATCAAGGAATACACCCCCAATCACATTGGGCTTGTGATGGGAAGCTATTCGATGTTTTTGTCGGTGTTTGCTGGCTTTGCGTCAGGCATTGCGATGTGGCTTGTCAGCTTGTCCAACTGGCAATTTGCACTGGGGGTATGGGGCTGGGTATCCGTGGCAGCGGTAGCGGCTTGGCTAATAGTCGCCCATTTGCGGATTCGGCAAAAAATTAGCACCAATGATGCTCAAGTCATTAATCAAGCGGTTGCCGAAGCAGGACAACCAAGCCGAAAATCAGTCTGGAAAATCCCGATGGCGTGGTGGATTAGTGCGTTTATGGGTTTGCAATCACTACTTTATTATACGCTCGCCAGTTTTTTACCGTCGTTACTCATTGATAAAGGGCTGAGCAAAGCGCAAGCAGGCAACGTGGGCATGGTGTTTCAATTGGTCGCTTTTCCTTCGATTTTACTGTTGACCAAATGGGTCTCTAGTCAGTGGAATTTACGCACGTTAGCGTTACTTGCCGCAGTGGGAAACTTGGTAGGCGTATTTGGCTTTGGGTTTTTGCCCCTGCAAGGCTGGGTATGGGTTTGGAGTATTGCATCAGGCTTTGGATGTGGGGTGATTTTCACCCTATGTATGATGATTTTTACCTTAAAATCAAAGAATAGTCAACAAGCCGCTGAACTGTCGGGAATGGCACAAACCGTGGGTTATAGCATCGCGATAACCGGTCCGATTGTGACAGGATGGCTTAAAGACTTGAGTCATACTTGGACACTATCGATGGGGTTTTTAACGATTTTAATGGCGCTGAATTGTGTGTTTAGTTGGTTGGCAACGCAAAACAAAGCGATTGAATAGCGAGGAAAAATTCGGGGTAACCTTGCGCGTTTTACCCCGTGTTTTTATGTTAAAGGCTTGTGTATCTTTCAGCTAAATTGAGTAAAAAATCCTGTTTATTGCCAGCTTTTTATCTATACTGTGAGCGTCATTACTAATGCAATTAACGCCAACCAACGGCAATAGTATTGGTAGTGCTCTATTTTATCCTTAACAACTATATAGCCAAATAGCCAATCTTGGTAGCCAATCAGGCGATAACGTTGTCTAGTCAAGATTAGCCATCTTATAAAATTAGCCACAAAAAAAATCATCAGAGGAAAATAACATGTCAAACGATAAACGTATTTCAGACACCATGGAACAAGCGTTAAACAAGCAAATGATGGAAGAAGCCACACAAGCGCAGGCGTATATTGCGCTAGGCAGCTGGGCGGAAGTGAATAATTATCCAGGAATTGCAGATTTTTTCTACAAGCATTCGGCTGAAGAACGTAACCATATGTTCAAATTTTTAGCCTATATCAATGAGCGTGGTGGCGAAGCTAAAATTGAAGCAATTCCCGCACCGCGTGATAACCCTGTCAGTCTTGAAACCTGTATTGAAGACGTTTGGCAACATGAGTTAGAAAATTCAAAAAAAATCTATGCACTTGTGGACCAAGCCATGGCCGAGCGCGATTGGGCAACGTTTAATTTCTTACAGTGGTTTGTCAAAGAGCAAATCGAAGAAGAGGCGTTAATCAATAATCTACGTGATAAATTTGCCTTGGCATCAAAAGATAAGGCGGATAACCAAAGCTTCTATGAGTTGGATAAAGACATGGCATCAGCTTCTCAAGAAGGTGATTTGCCACGTGAAAAATCGGTTGAATAATTTTTGCCGGCATAAAAAAAGCTGAGAGTTAATCTCAGCTTTTTTTTACTTCATTATTTTTTATTTCAGTTTTTACTTCAGTGGCAGCTTAGCTTTTTAAACTAACGTCACTGGCATCGACTGGCAATTGATTGGGTTTTAACGCCACAGGCTGTGATACCAACGCCGCTTTAAATACTTCATCAATCGTTTCTACTGGCTGGATGCTTAAGCCCTGTTTGACATTGTCAGGAATATCAATCAAATCACGCTCATTGGATTTTGGAATCAACACGTGTTTGATACCGCCACGATGCGCTGCAAGCAGTTTTTCTTTCAAGCCACCGATACGCAGCACTTTGCCACGCAAAGTCACTTCGCCTGTCATGGCAATATCGGGGCGGATGGCAATACCTGTCATCGCAGAGGCTAACGCAAGCGTTAACGCAATACCGGCAGATGGACCGTCTTTGGGAGTCGCACCTTCTGGCATATGCACGTGTATATCTGTGCCTTTGAGCTTATCATAGCTGACGCCTAAGCTATCAGCACGGGCACGAACCACCGTCATCGCCGCACGAATTGACTCTTTCATCACATCGCCTAGTGAACCTGTAAAACTCAGTTCACCTTTACCTTGCACCGCAACCGCTTCAATGGTCAACAGCTCACCACCGACTTGTGTCCAAGCCAAACCTGTGACGCGACCGACTTCAGGTTCTTGCTCCGCCAAGCCATAATCGAATTGGTACACACCCAAGTAATCAGCGACATTTGAACTATCGACCGTTAATTTGTGTGCCGCGGTTTTATCTTCCGCTTTGTCTTTGCCCGATGATTCAACGTTTTGTTTTACCACTTTGCGGGCGATTTTGTTGATTTCACGTTCAAGGTTACGCACACCTGCTTCACGGGTATAGCGTTGTACAATCGCTTTGAGTGCCTCATCGGTGATATCAATTTCAGTATCACTTAAGCCATTTTGCTTGATGGCTTTTGGTACTAAGTATTTATCCGCGATGCTGATTTTTTCATCTTCAGTATAGCCGGGCAGACGAATCACCTCCATACGGTCAAGTAGCGCAGGTGGGATATCCATACTATTAGCGGTACAGATAAACATCACTTGTGATAAGTCTAAATCCATATCCAAGTAGTGATCGTTAAAGCTATGATTTTGCGATGGGTCTAACACTTCAAGCAGTGCTGAAGCAGGGTCACCACGAAAATCTTGCGCCATTTTATCGATTTCATCGAGTAAGAATAGCGGATTTTTCACGCCCACTTTTGAAAGTGATTGTACGATTTTACCTGGCATAGCACCGATATAGGTACGTCGGTGCCCACGAATTTCAGCTTCATCTCGCACGCCGCCCAATGCCATACGGATAAACTCACGACCTGTTGCACGGGCAATGGATTCACCCAAAGAAGTTTTACCCACCCCAGGCGGACCTACTAAACAGAGAATCGGACCTTTTAAGGTATCCACGCGAGATTGCACTGCCAAGAACTCCAAGATACGATCTTTCACATCTTGTAAACCATAATGGTCAGTGTCAAGCACATCATGGGCTTTGTTAAGGTCGATTGAGACATCACTGGTTTTGTTCCAAGGCGTATCTAAAATCCATTCTACATAGTTGCGCACGACCGATGACTCAGAAGAGGCAGCAGGCATGGTTTTGAGTTTACGAAACTCATTTTCTGCTTTTTTACGTACCGCTTCCGGCAAATCAGCTTCCGCTAAGCGTTTTTCTAGCTCAGCAATGTCATCATCTTCATAATTTTCACCGCGTTCTTCATGAAGGTCAGAAAGCTCAGATTTTATCGCTTTCATTTTTTCATTTAAGAAATACTCGCGCTGGTTGTTTTCCATCTGGCGACGGACCGCTTCTTGTAATTCTTGCTCGATATTGTGCTCGGCACTCTGCTGAATCAAATAGTCTGACAACGCTTTGATATGCGCCGTCAAATCATCGACTTCCAAAAAGTTTTGTTTAATCGATAAATTAAGTGAGACACGCGTCGCAATGAAATATACCAACTCTTCAAGTTCGGTAATACGCTCAGCCACACGAATCAACTCGCGTGAGTTACGTAGGCGATTTTCCGCATATTTGCTAAACAAAGAAACTAACGCTTCTTTGTGCGATTTTTGCGTTTTAGCAATCATATTCACGGTGATAGGCGCTTTTTCAAAATCGGCCAGTAATACTGCTTCTTCCTCATCGGTGTCTTGGATATCGACCAATTTGGCACGGTACAGACCTTCAATCAGCACTTTGATACAATTTTCGTCATTTTCATGTGGCATGGTATTGACGACACGGCACACCGTACCATATTCAAATAGATTACTGGCATCAATGTCTTCAGATAGTGAATCTTTTTGTGCCACCACCAATACTTTATTGTCGAATTCATTTTGCGCAAGCTCGATTGCTTTGACTGAAGGCGTACGACCCACAAATAAAGCAATTTGCATTTGTGGATATACCACAACGTCACGTAAAGCTAACAATGGTAGCGTAGTGAATTCTTGCGACTCAGATGATTCTGGATTTGTCATTAAAACATCATCTTGCATATATTATGTCCCCTTAAATAACACAACAAGCAACTGACCATTTGTGAGCAAATGATGGCTTGCTGATAGACTTAAAAATATAAATGGCGTCAATGCAAAAAATTGCAAGGCTAGAGATTCAAAGGAAAAAAAGAATATATGAAGGGATTTAAAAGGCTAAAAACTGTGGTGGCTAAGGCAATTTTCTAGCTCGGCATAGCAAAAAGATATTTAAAATAAGAGTCAAGATAATTAAAAAAAGCCCAAATTTGACGCTTGAAGGAAAAATATCTAGCATGGCGCTATAATCTTCAATTATTAAACGCTTGTATTGGGCATAAAGCTCAAACCAAATCGTCAAAGTGCAAGCTGTCATACTGACAAAGATTATCAAACTAAACCAAGCCTCACCTAGCCAACGCTTCAGCAAAACAGGTTGTGTTAATCCCAGTAGCGGCAACAACCAAGCCAAAAATCCCAATAATATACTAATCATAAAGTCACTCTAATATTGATTCATTACAGCCTAGAAGTCATCCAAGTCTTCAGAATTCACTCGGGTAAAGGCATCAGCTTGCATCAAGAGTTGATTTAACCTATCGGGATTCATGACACTGGCAATTTCTGCATTAGTAAATTCGCCAATTTTCTCGCCGCTTAACTCGCTACCTAACTGGTCTAAGGTTTTACTGACTTGGCTGGTTTGAGTATGATTATCAGCTAGGGAATTAGCGTGATGAATCACCGTTGGTTGATTGGTTTTATCATTATTTTCCATCATCTTGTTCCATCAAATAGCGTCGGAATATCCATAGTTTACTCGGCGTGATAAGGGCATCAAGCTTGATATCCCAAGGATTGCTGTCAAGTTTGTCAACCAATTGAAAATCATAAGCCCAGCCAATTTTAAGCGGTTTGCTTTTAACTTTGGCTAAGGTGCGGTCATAGTATCCGCCACCCATACCCATACGATTGCCAATTTTATCCGCTGCCACTAGCGGCATAAACAATACATCAAGCGCCGCTACGTTAAGCATTTTTCCTTTCTCAGGTTGGCGCATACCCAGTGGGTGTTTGGTTAGGCGAGATTGTCGCCAAGTTTTTTGGCTAAATTGGATAAATACGAGCGGCTGATTTTTGCCAGTGACGACAGGTAAATAAATACGATAACCGCGCTGTCTTGCCCAATCCATCAGTGGTTGGGTAGGCATTTCCCCAAAGGCATCTGCAAAAATCCCGATTTTGACGTTTTTGCCAGTTAAAGCAGGATGCTGTAGTCGATTTAAAACTCGTCTTGCTTGATAAGCGGCATGATTACGGTGGCGCTTGGATAAGCGTAGACGTTGTTGACGTAACTGTTTACGCAAGTGATGAGCATTCATAGATTCATAGCGATGATGGATTGGTTATGGACTATATTTAAGCCATTGATAATAAAGCATGATAATAAATCAAAATCAAAAAAAAGCCAAATGGCTGATTTGGCTAATTAGGTTTAGCTGCTTAGCTATTTATTCACTTATTTATTTGTTTAGACACCCAAACATCCTACCGCTAGTGTATAACCCATAACAAATGTCTACTTTCTGTGACCCACCATCTTTGAAATCTTTGAAAAATAAAGCATTTTTGCGGGCGCTAACACTAGATTTTAATAGCCCTACAGACTCAAACTTAACCAGCAGCGTCTGTAAAAGATGATATGATTGCTGATAATGAGGATGACGGTTTATGTATACGTCTTTAAATTTTTATCTCAAGTCCAATTACTAAAGTTTGGCTTGTAAGTTAGCTGGTTTGTAGTTTATGTTGCATTTTTTTAAATTGCTGTGTCAATAACTTAGGAAGAATTAATGGATGCACTCAGTATGTTGCTTGAAGATATACATTTGTATCAAACTCAGTATCACTATATACACGCCACTGGGGAGTGGTCGTTTGAGTTAGATAAAAAAGATTGTATCGTGTTTTATTTGATTACCACAGGTGGGATTAGTATTAAGGTCGATGACGTATATCGCAACGCACACGCGCGCGATGTGGTCATGGTGCCAGGCGGCAAAAAACACCTTATTTGTGGTGTGGGGCAATCTGATATCCCATCAATTGACATTGCCCCATTATTAACTAGCCAAACTGTTGAAACTATCCACTTGGGTAATCCGGTCATTTATAGCAAAGGTGATGAGCCAGCGCAAACAACTGAAATGGTCGCGATTGTGTGCCATTACGATCGAGAGATTACGCGCCCGTTACTCAGTGCTTTACCAAAAATTTTGCCAGAAAGCGAATCAAACGATGAGCAAAAAATGATTATGCTTGATTTGGGTGTCAAATTTTTGGCATTAGAGTCTGAGCAGAACCGACTTGGTAAAATGACCATTATCAATCGTATCGCCAGTATTTTGATGATTGAGTGTGTGCGCAATTATATTGAGGATTTGCCCGAAGCGACAGATAATTGGCTAAAAGCTGTGAAAGATCCTTATCTTGCCAAGGCGTTGGCAGTCATGCATGATCGACCTGAGACCAATTGGACCATTCATAAGTTAGCTGAAGTCGCCGGGATGTCACGCAGTAGTTTTGCCGAGCATTTTCGTGAAGTAGTGGGGGTGCCGCCGTTAACTTATTTAACCGACTATCGACTTCGTCTTGCAGCCCGGTATTTACGACTACAAGAAAATAGCATTAGCCGTATCAGTGAGTTAGTGGGTTATGCCTCCGATAGTACCTTTAGCCAAGCATTCAAACGCGTCTATAAAATGTCACCACGAAAATATCGCCAGTCGTTTCGAACCGAGGGTGCGCATTTTGCTGACAGCTTGATTGAGGAATAAGTCGGTAGTCGAGAACCCTAATTAACCACAAAAAAGCAGGTTTGCTGCGGTTTTGTGGTTATCGCCACTTTTATAGCAAGCTTTATATCTTATAGCAAATTTTATCGCAACCAAGAATGCCCAGTCTATTTTCATAGCAATATCTGTTAGGTTATGTCGATAGGGGTATGATATAGTGACAAGCACTGTCCCATATTTTATCAGCTGCGATTGCCAACATGGAAACTTCAACTACCAAAGGTCAACCTGTCGAAGCACATGGCTTGCACATCAAGCCCAATCCAGAAGACCCTGCGATAGACCATCGTGGTGTTAACCCAATGGATGTTACCAGTCAATACACCGCCGTGTTTCATGCACAAGAAAATGCGGTGACCCAGTATTTTGAGCACTCCCAACCCCACCAACTGTTATTTTATATCTCCAGTAAAAAATCCCAGTTTATTGAAACTAAAAAACTGCAAGTCGCCAAATATTTGAACATGCGCGATAATGTTGGGCTGATGCAACTGCAGCATTTGTTCAATAATTTACATATCGTCGATGATTTGGTGATGTCGATTAGCCATCATTTATCGCCGCAGCGACCGATTGGTTGGCAGCTTGTCAGCCAAAACAAAAATTTAATGAACCTGCCAACCGTAGGCTTGATGCCATCATCCGCTGAATTTCGCGGTCTTGAGCATAGTTTGGCGGCGACCGTGATTGAGTTTTTGGGCGTGGCATGCTATCACAATGACCGGGGTTATTTTGTGGGGCATATTTTAGGTTATCTATTTAGTTGTTATTATTTTGCCCATCTCGGTGTCAACTATTCAGTCACCCCATTAAAAGAGGCGGCGATTCCCAATTACCCTTACCAAGTCATCAATGTGGCAGAATTGGTGAGACTATTGCAATCACTCGATGAGTCGCTCAAAGCGCAAGTTTATCAATTAGCCATCTATTGTGCGCAAATCAGTGAATACGCCGTTGACAAACGAATCGAGAAAATGCTGATTACTGAGGTTAATAGCTTTAACAAACAAGACTTGCGTGATGAGCTATCGGTGTTGGTACAATATGATTCCAATGAAAACGAGTCTTTATTTCAGCCTATTAAGCCTTTAAAATAACGCTAATCTTACCCGTTGGGAACTCACATGCCCGCATTTCAGTATAAAGCCATGGATACCCAAGGCAAGTCACACCAAGGTATTCTTGAGGGCGATTCTGCTAGGCTAATCCGCCAACAACTGCGTGATAAAAATTTACTGCCTGTCGAAGTCTCACCTGTACAAAAAACCGATGTCAGTCGCAACCGATTGTGGCAAAAAGGGGTGGGTGCGTATGATTTGGCATTAATCACCCGCCAATTGTCGGTGTTGTTGGCAGCTTCTATACCGATTGAACAAGCGTTGCAAGCGATTGCCAAACAAAGCGAGAAACCGCATGTCAAAGCGTTGATGCATGGTGTGCGCGGCAAAGTATTGGAAGGCTATAGCCTAGCGAGCGCGCTACAAGACTCTGGTAATTTTCCCGCAATTTATATTGCCACCATTGCCGCAGGTGAGCGCTCAGGGCATTTGGATTTGATTTTAAACCAGTTAGCCGATTACACCGAAAATCGCTTTGCCATGCAAAAAAAAGTACAAGGCGCGATGGTGTATCCGATAATTTTGCTGATGATGGCAGTGGCAGTGGTGGTGGGCTTGATGAGCTTTGTCGTGCCAAAAATTGTCAAAGTGTTTGAACAATCCGAGCAAGCGCTGCCATGGATTACCCAAGTGGTGTTGACATTGTCTAACCTCTTAACCCAATGGTGGTGGCTGATATTAAGCGGGCTAATCGGTGCGGTTTTTTTATTTGTGAAGTTTATTAAAACGGCGGCAGGCAAAGCCACTTTTGACCAATTTATCTTGCGCTTGCCGGTGTTTGGTAAATTATCGCGAAATCTGAACGCATCACGTTTTGCCAGTACGTTAGCGATTTTGGTACGTTCAGGGGTGCCGTTGGTGGAAGCACTAGCCATCGGCGCGGCAGTCACCACCAATACCCATATCAAACATACCATCGCGCGCGCCACAGAAAAAGTCACCGAAGGCGCGAGCCTATCAAGCCAGCTTGAGCGCAGTAATTATTTTCCGCCGATGATGGTACAGATGATTAAAAGCGGCGAGAATTCAGGCGAGCTTGATGACATGCTGACGCGTGCAGCAGCGATGCAGCAAAATGAAGCCACCAATATGATTAGCACGCTATTGTCACTACTTGAGCCGCTGATGTTGGTGCTGATGGGCGTGATTGTCATGACCATTGTGATGGCAGTGATGCTACCGATTATCAATATGAATGATTTGGCAGGGTAAACCCTAAAACCGCCAAATAATTAATGGCTAAATAATTAATGGATAAATCATCCAACAAAATTAACCAAATCGGTATGCAAATTGTCAAAAAAGCCGTGTAAAATCCTAACACCTTATCAAACGTGCTAAAAATCTAAAAAATGGAAATTCGTATGTGTTTTGCTCATGTATCAAAAAATCGTCAAGCGGGTTTTACCTTAATTGAAGTCATGGTGGTGATTGTCATTTTGGCAATTTTGGCAGGTCTTGTGGTACCCAAAGTGGTGGGTCAAAGTGACAAAGCCCGCGTCAAAACCACCGAAACGGCATTATCCACCACCTCAAACGCCATTGATATGTTTAAAGTGGACAATGGTCGCTATCCCACTACCCAAGAAGGGTTAGACGCCTTAAATAAGCCACCACAAGGTGCCAAAAACTGGCCAGAGGGCGGGTATATTAAAGGCGGTTTCCCGAAAGATGGCTGGGATAATGACCTACAATACGTTATCCCAGGTACAGAAGGCAGAACCTATGATTTGTTCTCATTGGGGGCTGATGGCAAAGAAGGCGGCGAAGGACAAGACGCAGACATTTTTGCTAAATTATAAGTTTAGTGCTGTTACTGGGTTAACAAAATCAGAGTCACGCACTCTGATTTTTTTTGCTAGGTTTTTGGACAGGGATTAGTTAAAATTAGCCGTCATAGTATAATTACGTGGCTTAAAACGTATAAATCTGAAACGTATAAATCTGAAACGTATAAATTTAAAACCTGTGAATTTAAAATATATGAGAAGTTTTCTTTGAAAAATATATCCCCTATGCCTACGCCCCTGTGTTGTTTTCGAACCGTGAGTCGTCATGTCTCTCTACTTGGCACGCTACTGGCTGTCACTAGCCTCACTATGCCAAGCGCGCAAGCGATTAGTTTAAGCGAGATTTTTGGCGGCAGTGACAATCCCAGCTTGACCGCCAAAGACAAGCCGCTACCGGTGCATGAGGCTTTTAAAGTCTATACTGAGCAAAAAGGGCAAGTAGTGACCATTCATGTGGATGTCAAGGCAGGCTATTATGCGTATCGGGATAAATTAACCTTACAATTACCTGACGGGGTAACAGCGACACCACTACAATTTAGTGCAGCACCGACCTATGTGGATGACCCGGATTTTGGTCGGGTACCTGTGTTTGAACAACCCTTTACTGCCACCACCACATTAAGCTCTGATAAAGCAATCACCTCGCAACCTGCTACGGTCAAATGGCAGGGCTGTGCCAAAATAGGGCTTTGCTATCCCCCTGAAAAGACCAAATTTGTCATCACCCAATTGGCAGCTTCCACCAAAAATGCCGCAAAAAAATCAGAGGCAATGTCGTCAAAAACCGCTCAAACCAAAGTCACCAATACCGTGGCGACGACCAGCGATGCTGCCCCGACAACGACTCAGCAATCTGCTAGCTTGACCCCTGCTAAAACCGTCAATGAGGCAACTAGTACACCGTCTGCCATCGATGCGCTGTCCAGTGGCACTACAGCCACAGCGGGGCAGCAAGTCGCATTGACCCCAGTGACCGATGCTTCAGCCACCGATGTCTTAACTACAGCGCAGTTAACGGCATCCGCCCCTGTCGTATCTATGGCATCGTCTCAACCTGCCCAAACAACTGTCATCACTGAACCCGCGGCTTCATCGGCGGCGGTGGCAACGAGTTTGACGGGTAGCGCTAGCAATCAAGATATTTTTGGATTAACCAAGCATAGCGGTGTTGCATTATTGCTGTTGTTTTTAGCAGGATTGGGGTTAGCTTTTACCCCTTGTGTGTTACCCATGCTGCCGATTGTAGCCAATATCGTTGCCCGTCAACATCGTCCATCCGCCAAAAAAGGGTTATTACTCACGGGCAGTTATGGTGTGGGTGTTGCCACCAGTTATGGCATTTTGGGCGCAGTGGTGGCGTTATTTGGGCAATCTTTGGGTATACTAAACTGGCTACAAAACCCTGTCATTTTGCTAATTTTTGCAGGTTTATTTATCCTGCTTGGACTGTACATGTTGGATGTCATTCGCTGGCAATTGCCGCATGCGCTGCGTGTTAAGTTCCAAAAAATCAGCCAAATTGGGGAAAATCGGCTCGGTACCTTAAGTGGTAGTTATTTGACGGGCTTGTTTTCTGCACTGGTTGTCTCCCCTTGTGTGTCGGCACCCCTTGCAGGCGCGTTGGCAGGCGTAGCAGCGCTAGGTGATCCTGTGATGGGTTTTGCCGCATTGTTTTTGTTGGGGCTTGGACTATCTACGCCGCTCATTTTACTGGGCGCCACTCAAGGTAATTTTATGCCAAAAGCAGGTGAGTGGATGAACTGGGTCAAAACCAGCTTTGGTTTATTGTTATTTGGCGTCGCTTTATTGATGATAGAGCGTATATGGCTATCAAGCTGGATGCTGATGCTATGGGCGCTTTGGTTTGCTGTGATTGGCTTATGGCTGTGGCGCTGGCATGGCAAAAAAGGCCAACTACTCACTCAAGCACTAGCATTGCTAGCATGGATTTGGTCAGCCTGTCTTGTGATAGGCACTGCCTCAGGTAGTCAAGATAGTTGGCAGCCGCTTAACAAGCTTGTGAATACCTCAGGGCAATCGGCATTCACGGCAACAAAGACCACCCAAACGATTACAATCACTAAACTGTCAGAGCTTGAACCCTTGCTTACGCAATATCCAAAGCTAGTCGTCGATGTCACCGCAGAGTGGTGCATTGAATGTCGTATCATGGATAAAATTTTTGCCAACCCGCCGCAAAGTTTAGCCAGCTGGCAAGTTGTCAAACTCGATGTGACTGACAATACGGCGGATAGCCAAGCAATCTATAAAAAACTAGCCGTGTTCGGTCCGCCTGTATTGTTGTTTTACCAAAACGGTCAACTGGTAGCAAGACAAAACGGTGCAGTCAAACGCTCTGATTTTGAGCAACTCTTGTCCCAATTAAACTCAGTTAAAGAAAACTCAGTCAAATAAAAGTAAGTTAACTGATTGACCGACTCATTCAACCATAAAGGTTAAATAAAAATTGAACTATCACTTAGCAAAGTCTATAGCCATCCCGTTAACTTTGGCGGTGCTAATTTTTGTCACTGGGTGTTCCCATGAAGGCAATGCCGACCAACAGCCAAGCCAAAATAACAGCCAAAACCAAAGCGGAAATACCCAGTTAGCAAGCCCAAATTCACCGTTAATGAACTTAAAGTCCAATCAAGAGGCGGCAAAAAATTCAGCAAGTTATACTGACAAAAAACGTCAGGCAACAAATATTCACTGCAACAACGAAGTCATTAATCAAGCCTATCAAGCCAAAAATCCCAGCGTTAAACAACAGGTATTAGGATGTGGTACGGTGATTAAAGTGCTAAAAGACGATAATCAGGGTAGCCGCCATCAAAAATTTTTGGTCAAAATTGATAACTATCCAAACATCACGGTGTTAATTGCCCATAATATTGATTTGGCACCGCGCATCGAGGGTATCCAAGCCAAAAATCCCATTCGTTTTTATGGTGAATATATTTATAACGACAAAGGTGGCGTTGTACATTGGACACACCGTGACCCCGCTAGCCGTCATCAAGACGGTTGGCTTGAGTATAAAGGCCAGCAGTATCAATAGAATTACCAATAAAAATACCAATAATTGATGAGCCAATAGTTGATTAAAACTTTACTTTACTGTTAAAAATTATTATGCATTTGTTAACTATTTGTCATCAATTTTTGCTATCATAAACGATATTTTTGTAAGAAGGTCAACCTATGTCACAGCTTACGCTTTACCGTACCTCTTTATCGCTTGCCATACTAGCCACACTAACAGTTACAGCAACTACGCACGCAAAAACTTCAACAAAATCTTCAACAAGAGCTTCAACAAGAACTTCGCTAAAAACAACCGTTATCCCTGTCGACCAACAAACGCTGCTAACCTGTTCAAAAATCACTGATAATGTCGCGCGGTTGGCTTGTTTTGACAAGATAAGCGTTGGTAAAATCGAACCTGAAGCCAAGGCGCCCCTTGATATTGCCAAAACCTTGGAAGTGAGTATCAAAAAAGGTAAAGCAGTGCCAGTGTTAGCCGTGGATCAAACGGCAACCGTCACCACCACAACCACGACGATAACCAAAAACGAGCAAAAAAAATTAGATAATTTGGTGCCCAACAAGCTTGACAAAACCATCTTAAAGCAAGTGGGGGTTACCGCAGCGGATGTGGAAAAATATACGCCACTGAGTGTGTTATATGACTTGGATAAAAATGATCCCAAAGGGATACTGACGATACGTCCGCATTTGCCCATGTATGTCATGCCGCTTTGGTACAACGCCACGCCAAACTATGACATCCATTCACCCACGCGTCAGGCTGAGCCTTTTACAAAAGATTCTCTGCAGCACCTAGATAGCAAGCTGCAAATTTCAATGAAAACCAAGCTTGCCCAAGATGTGTTCGATACCAATGCCGATGTGTGGCTTGGCTATACCCAGCAGTCTTATTGGCAAGTGTACAATGGTAAGTATTCAAGACCTTTTCGCAGCTCAGATTACCAGCCAGAGATATTTTTGACACAGCCTATCAAGGGTAATCTGCCTGGGAATGGGTCATTAAGACTGTTGGGCGCAGGTCTAGTGCATGAATCAAATGGACAGTCAGACCCGCTATCACGTTCTTGGAATCGTATCTATGCGATGGCAGGAACAGAGTGGGGCAAACTCACCGTGATTCCAAGACTGTGGCTAATCGCAAATGAGAATAGTAAAGACTCGGATAACCCAGATATTGGGGACTACATGGGCTATGGCGATGTGCGTTGGTTGTATCCGCTCAATGACCAAAGCACGGTGGGTGGTGTGATGCGTTATAATCCAAGTACTAATAAAGGCGCTATACAGGTGGATTATGCTTATCCATTGACAGGCGGTATGAAAGCGATTTTACAAGTATTCCATGGTTATGGTGAAAACATCCAAGACTATAATCATAAGAGCACCAATGTCGGTATTGGTATCATGTTCAATGATTTTAAAGGGCTTTAACTGCGTTTATGGCAATCGTAGCCCCCTTGCCTTGGTGGCGATTGCCCTTTGCCATGGCGTTGGTGTATCAAGCAAAAGTTCATCACCGTTGCCAATTATGTGGCATCAATGATTGCGATGCAGCACGCTTTGATAACTTAGCCCCGCGTCACCATGACCATTGGTTTAATCGACAGCAATTTCTTTGTCAGCCATGCCATAGCCAGTTTGCATGGTCCGCGTCATACTTTGCCTTGCAATTGAGCCAAACGTCACTGCGTGGCGTAGCCAGCGGCTACTATCAATATCCCCTCAATCAAATCATGCTTGGGTATAAAAATGGGCAGCAGTTACATCATCTGCCCGTTTTGGTACACGCCATCCGCCAGCTTAAGCCGCCTCAAGGGTGCCATGCCAAAAATTCGTTAATCGTTAAAGTACCAACGAGTTTACAGCGCATTAGGCAACGCGGCTTCGATCCGCTTGCCATTTTAACCGCTTATTTAAGCTTTCATTGGCAAATCCCTGTTTTTACGGGTGTGCAGCGAATGGATCGACCTCACCAGCAGGGTCTAAGCCGAGAGGAGCGTTTAGATAATATCAAAGATGCGTTTTCCCTAACAAATATGCCCCCTAGCAAAAATTTGATTTTGTTTGATGATGTGGTGACGACAGGCGCCACCCTGTCTGAATTGGCTAATCTACTCACAAATTATCACCCATCTGCCCATATTCATGCATATTCAATCTTGCATGGTAAAGTTTTGCATTAGGTCCTGCTTGTCACTGTTTTGCGAGCAAAGTTGCATCGCTATATCGTTAAAGCTTGCAGATAAAGGCGGGCTACCAGTGGGCTGTTGGAGGGGTTTTCTAAAGTATTCTATTCAAACTTGATTTGATAATACGTGGGCGCCCTTTTGTCCTCATTTGCTTAGCAACGATAAGTGGCTTAGGTAAATTACCGTTAGTAAACTTTAGGTATGACAATTAACAAAAATACCGCGATAATAGGTATATTTTTTGCTTTAATGTTAGAATTGTTTGTGGTAGTAAACATGGTATGATAGGTCGTTTATTAAGGGGTATGGGTGGGTATCGTGATGAAAGTTTTGAACAGACAGTATCATCGTGACCAAGATCGTGACCAAGGTCGTGAACAAGGTTTTACGCTGATTGAGCTTGTCATCACCATTGCGATTATCGCTATCATTGCCGCGATGGCAGCGCCTAGTATGCAAAAACAGATTCGGCAAGCTAAGATAAAAAATTCAGCCCATATTATTGAAGCGGCATTAAAAGAAGCTAGAATCCAATCTGTCATTACCCAAAAAGACATTAAAGTAGTGTTAACTGATACCAGCACTGATAAAAATCTAAAATTATTTAATGTGGGTGATAATGTGTCAACATCCACACCACAAGCAACTTTCAATATTGATAAAAGTGTAACATTAGGAAAATCACCGAGTACATTGACAGCAGTAAGCTTTAGTAAGGATAAAAAAGCGTATCAAGGGGATACCATTACTACTATCATTACAAGTACAGTCGGTTTTTCGGTTTGCTTGGGTACGGGTACAATAAAGTATCAAGTTATGGTAGATGCCAATAGCAATATCACAAGTCCAACAAATGGGAGTTGTCCATGATACAAGCTCAACGTGGTATAGGTCTTATTGAGGTGTTGGTGGCACTTTTGCTGTTAGCAATTGCTGTCTTAGGGTTTTCAGCGATGCAGTTGACTGCGTTAAAAGCCACGGATGAAAGCGTCATGCGTAGCCGTGCTATCACTATGATGCGTGGCGCTAGTGAAATGATGCGCGCCAATCCGACAGGGATTGCAAAGTTTGGAGAGGCGTTAAATTCAAGTGTATCACCGAGTAGCCTAACTGTGGATGGCGCAGCGATCAACAAAGATAGCTGTGTAGTCACATCAAATACCAGTACCAGTAGTTGCACGATTCAACAACTCGCAACTCGCGATGGTCTTGCTCTCAAGCAATACGCAGCAGATAACGAAATACAAATAAAACTAGAAGGTTGCCCTGCAACTTCTTCGGGAACACCATTATCCTGCCTTATCGCAGCTTGGGGCGATACCACTGCCACATTGGGCACAGGTGCGAATCATTGTCTCAATGCGACAACGGGGATTTATAATAAAGGCGCAACTTGTTTTGTTCTGGAGGCATATTGATGCAAAAAAATCAATATATTGCTTCAATTCAGCCTAAACAGCATGGGTTTACCTTAGTTGAACTGATGATTGCACTAGTACTAGGGCTGTTGGTGTCAGCTGCAGCGATACAGATATATATCGTGAGTGTTCGCACTGGTACAACACAGTCAGGGGCTGCCGATTTGCAAGATGTCAGTATTTTTGGCATACAGGGACTGGAGAAAGAGTTGCGTATAGCCAACTTGGGTAGTACTACTACACTAAACACAACTACGCCAGGTATCAATAATAACACGCCAGATGCTGGCATTGTATTATCGCAAGCTAATGTGATGGGTGTTAGTGCTACAACGTTTGGCGACAACTTGTTGACACGCACAGGTAATGCCGATACTCCTGCAACCACAGGTAATGGATGGAAAGGGGTTAGCGGAACCAATCAGCAGAGTGACCAATTAACCATTCAATATACCAATATTATGGGTAGTAACCAAGTTGATTGTGAAAGCTTTACGGTGTCTGTCGATGCAAAGGTCATTGAGCGTTATTTTTTGAAAGCTGTTACAGATAGCAATAGTAATGTGATTGGTTATTCACTGAGATGTGATGCAGGTAGGGTTGACGCAGCAGGAACAGGGGTTTTAGCGGCGGCACCTGCGGTACCTGCGTCAGGGACTACAAGGGGTACGCCTGCTATTCCAGGGTTCGGTGATGCAGGTCAAGAGGTCATGACCAATATTGACCAATTTAAGGTGCTACTGGGTGTACAGTCACCAGCAGGGCAATTGTCTTATTTATCACCAGCTATTTATAATAGTCTTGAGACCACTAGTCCTATCTATCGTGCTCCGATAGTCGCAATTAAAGTAGGCATTATTGCCCGAAGTGCCAAGCCAATAGTTGCGTCTAACATACCAACGACCTTTAGCTTGTTTGGGGTGAACAATGTAGTAGCTAATAATACGTCCTATCTGCGTAGAACTTATGAGTCCACTACCATGCTTCGCAATGCTCAAGTTGTAAAAATACCATAAGGACGATGCAATGACAAAAATAAGCAGCGTAGAATTGGCAATACAGCCACAACGAATGTTAGTCGCGCATCAAAGTCAACAAGGCGCGGCGCTTATCGTTGTATTGCTAATTCTTATTTTAATCATGTTGGTAGGTACGATGGCAGTGCGACAAAGCACGACTAATTTAAAAGTAGCAACAAGCGATCAGATCAATACGTTGCTGTTACAGAGTGCAGATGGTGCCAATATTCAATTAGAGCAAATGGTCAATGGCGGGCCAAATACCACTGCTTATCAGACCGCACTTATTGAAAAAAACGGTATATTTAGCTATTTTTTGGATAACCCTCAGAACTCGGGCGATGAACTTGTGTATTGCTACAACCCACGAGCACTACAAACATTGACCAACAAGACGACTATTTTTAGAGGGACTGGTACTGTATTTGATAATGGTCGATGTGACCCTGCTAGGGCAGATAATTATATAAGTGGACGTCAAACCTCCATGACACAAGTGAGCATCCGACGAGTTGCACCTGACAGTTCTGATAGCAGTAATGGCTTTGATAAGGCTATTACAGGTAATGATGTTAATAATACTACCAGTACTAGTAATACTAACCGCCAAGGTATTACATCATTTGATGTTAGATCATTATCTGCTATCCCCGCCTATAGTGATGTAGGTAGCTGTTACAGTACGAGTTATCATGGGATAAATACGGAAAAGAACGTGTTAAATACTACAAAATGTCTACGAGACGCGAGTGTCCCAAGTAAAGAATTGTACCAGCGTTTAGATCTTGTTTATCAAAAAAATGATATAGAGTGTGTCGGTTTGAGTAAAGGTTCTGGAATGAGTGCTACGTGTAGCAGTTTTTTCTAAACTATAAGCAGTGGTTAGTAATGGTGAACCAATGTACAAAGGACGCGAAATGAAAAAAATTAGTACTGACTCGCAAATGGTTAATACGATGAAAAATACAGTGATGAAAAAGAGAAGATTGGAATCTCATCTGCCCAAAACTTCGGTCAAGCTATTAACATTGCTGGTCACAGGTTTAATGGCGAGTTCATTATCGCAAGCCGACACCATGTCAAAAAATATCGGTGATTTGGAGATTTATCAATCAGCCACGGGCGGACAGATTAATCTGATGATGATGCTTGATACCTCAGGATCGATGGGGATCAGCTCGCTAGTATTACCCAAGACCAATCAATACGGTAGCCCAGGGGATGTAGATACCCCATTATGTACTACAGGTACTACAAATGTAGTGATATCGAACAAAGAAGCTAACGGAAGGAAAGATTCTTATACTTTACGTAAATATGACGCACCTGCCACCAAAAAAACCGTGACAGTAAATAATGAAACCATTGATTACTATCTGCGGGGCTGTTACAACAAAAACAGTACTGGACAATATTTGGATGCCAATGGGAATGTTACGACAGATACGACTAAGAGAGTAATCGTGTATGACAGGCTTTCTCGCCTCAAAGATGCCTTAATTACCCTGCTAGCGGGTCCAAGCGTCTCTAATAATGTCAAAATGGGATTGGGGCATTTTTCTTCTAAGACACCTTTTAAGATTGGTAATACAAGCAACTCTTTTGTGGATAGTCATAGCGGTAAGATATTGGTTGCTGCCGATAAACTAACACCATACCAACGTAGTTTATTAATTAAAGCGTTAAGAGACTTTCAATCGGTGGATAATTTCACCAATGGTGATGGCACAGCAAACGCCAATCGCACAATAATTAGTACTAATCAACCTGATGAATACAAAGCCTCAGGTGGTACGCCAACGGCACAAGCGTATGCCGAAGCAGGGGCTGCTATGCTAGGGACGACCACAGGCAATGTTTATAGCTATCTACCAAGCGGTAGCACGGTGGATTTTGTGTATGATGGTTATGCCATATTGCGTAGCCCTTATTCACCTTATGAACAAACCTACTGGTTATGCGATGTACAAGGTAGGGACAGAAGCAATGCCTTCGGCAGAACAGGCAATGTTGTAATGTGTGACAGTAGATGGGGGAGTACTAATACAACAATTAGCTATACCGATCCAACGGGGTCACCTAAAACGATTCGGATTGGCAATGAGACATCCTATTGGAATTTTATATCGGATTTGCCTGCTGGTTCCAAATTAGGTGGCTGGATGAAAGTTGACAACGAGCCTATGGATATTGAACCTATCACAGGTAAGGCTTGGATGCAGCCGACGCCAAGCAACTTAGGTTCGGGTATCTTTGCCTATCGTAGTAGTCCTTTTTCTATGAGGACTGATAACGCTGTTAATACTTATGGGGGGTTTGCTTACTCAGTAGCTAATAGTAAAGAGGGCAGTAACTATAAACGCATCACCAGTACAGGTCAGTGTGATGGCAATGGTATCTACTTTTTGACCGATGGCGCGCCCAATTCAACTAACCCAAATATTGCTAAGACCATTATGAATCTGTCGTTGGGTAGTAAAGGTAATTTTACTACCACAAAACCAGCTGGTGGATTACGGTCACCTGATTTGAGTACGAGCCTATTCTCTGGAGAAATAGGCGGCTGGGAATATATTGGTGAATATGCCAAACGCCTCAATACACCCGCCAATAATCCAGCAGGTGCTAAGATTAAAACTGCCGTGGCAGGCTTTGGATCTTCATTTGAAGGTTTGACATTTGATACCATTACAAAAAAATATGACTGTAACACCGCAGGCGCAACTCCAGATGCCAAGAACGCTTGTAAATGGGGACAAAAAGGCGAGGGCTATGGAGAAGGTGGATTCTTCTACACGCAAAGTGCTGATGATATCAGTAATAGTCTGGTTGCCTTTATCGCCTCGCTCAACAACACAATCCCTGCTGCGCCTTCAGGCACGATATCTGTACCCACTGACCCATTTCGCACCTCAGGTTCATTGCCTTATGGCTATCTACCCACTGTAGAGGCACAGCTATCTGGCGATAATAATACCAATTTGATTTGGCCAGGTAATCTCAAAAAATACAATATCAAAAATGGCACTCTATATGGTAAAGACGATAAATTGCTGTTTTCTACCACTACCGCGACAGCAACAACAGAGAGCCTAGCAGGCAAACTTAATCCATCTACCCAAGACTTGTGGCAAACTACCGCTTATCGAGTCAATGGTACAGATGCCAATGATGCGGCAACCGCAGGTGGCGTATATGAGAACCTTGAATCGCCTAGTAGCTCAAGTTATGACACACGTACCGTATATGTAGAAGACTTGCCATCTGCAGGGGGAGGCAATGTTCTACGCAGATTATCGGTTGATGGTACAACGGGACAGCCAAGTGGATTTGATAGCTTGGTTGATACCACTGCCTACAGCCGAGAAAACCAAATCAAAATTCTCAAATTTTTGGGCTTCTCACGGGGTACTTATACAAGTGGAGGTATATCAACAGTAGCAGATTTAGATTCGATTCCGACTACTGTGGCTGTTAAAGACATTGTGTTGACCAAACCTACTGCACCCATTAAAGTGTTGGGTGCAAGTATCCACTCAAAACCGATAGCCGTGTCTTATGGGGCGGAATTAGATGCTACCACAGGTCGGTTAAAAGAAGATACGCGCAAAGACTATATGCTATATGGCTCGATGGATGGTGTGCTTCACCTCATCAAAGCTGATGATGCACCCACAGGCGGCAAAGAAAATATTGCCATTATACCAAGAGTTATGATGCTCACCCAGTCAGATGCCATCGTACCAAATGCCAAATATAGCGTAACCCCTGCAAGAAAGGAGGGCGTACCAAATTTTGGTATTGATGCGCCTTGGATATTATCTGCCAAATATGATTATAACTATACTAGTAATAAAATCACCCCAAATAGCGATGCAGGTATCTATGCTTATGGTGGTATGCGCTTAGGCGGCAAAGGCTTGTTAGGATTTAATTTGTCGGACGTCAATACGCCCAAAGCTGCCTTTACCGCCAACCCTACCAATGACATCACTATACCCGCTAACATGACGGGGACTGATACCTCAGTCAACACCAGTATGCCAACTATTAAGGGAACAAATTTGCCAACAGGCTATATCGTCACTATCACCTTGACCGATAGTTTTGGTATCCAGCAAACCATACAGACCATGGTGGATAGTAGTGGTAATTGGTCATTAAAGCCAACATCATCTTTAGAAAATGGCATGTTATATACCTTAAAGATGACCAAGACAGACCCAGCTAGCAAAACAGCCGCCAACCCAAATGGTAACCCACAGACTGTCACCACATTTAAGATCAACAGAGCAAATCTAAACGGTAATACTGCATTGATTGATAACAATACCGCAGAATTTGGTCGTCTTAGCTACATATTTAACCAGCCTGCGGTCGCTAGGATGAAAACCAGTGATAGTGATACAACGGGTACGGATGTATTGGTATTTGGCGGTGGTTACGACAAATGTTATGAGAATCAATATTTCCAAACTGACTCAACCGATGTCGCAAATATCACTGATGCTAGCTGTATCAATCCTAATAACAAAACAAAGACTAAAACCGAAGCCGAGGGTAATGCCATCTATATTATTGATGCTAAATCAGGCGCATTATTGTGGTCAACTACGTATGATGGCAGTGCCAGCGGTGTCACCGAAGGCAAAAAATACATGAAAAACAGTATTGTCGCTGGGGTGACGGTTTTAGATAGAGACAATGATGGCTTTATTGACCACTTGTACGCTGCTGACTTAGGCGGGCAAGTCTTTCGCATTGACTTTAAAAATGGCAATGTCAATACATCTAACGTCAATATCACACGTATCTTGGCTGATAATCAAGCAGGTACACAGTATGCACGCAGGTTTTATGAGCGCCCAAACTTCAGTGTTTATCGAGATACCAGTGGTGCACTATTTGGCTTAGTGAATGTCATCTCAGGTGATAGAAGCTCGCCATTATCAACCCTCAGAGCGACAGATGCTGAAGCCGATAGAGTATATGGCATTCTTGATAGAGATATCACCAAATCTAACAATACCTTATATCCTGCCTCAGGGGCAACGGCATTCACTCCGACAGTCAAAGATTTGAGCGTTGATAGTACGGGTACTAACATCGTCAATTTATGGACTGCCATGGGTACAATGCCATCATCAGGCTACACAGCCGATCAAAGAACCACGGTGATTAATACTCTAGATAATGGTACCAAAAAAGCGTGGTATTATCCACTCAATCGTTTTGATGGGCATACTGGGGTGAAATACAGTAAAGGCGTAGGGGTGAGTCAAGTGATTAACAGTATTCTGTACACCAGTGTATACAATCCTGACATGATTTATAGCCAAGTTGATCCATGTTCTGCTACCATCAAGGGCGGTACCGAGCGTGAAATGTATTGTTTACCCTATGGAATTTGTACAGAGCAGTATGACGCATCTACACAAACTGGTACTAAGACAGGTACAGGTGGCTTCTTGCGCGCAGGTCAAGGGATTCAAGAGCTCAATTTTGGTCCTGTCAGTAGTAGCAATATGACCACTAGTGTCATGATTAGTACCGTACCGATTAGCTACCTTGTCAACCCTGACCGCCGAGTGAATTCAGGTTCAGGTAGTTACGCACTTTCCACAGGAAGCGATATTGGGCTTAATCAAACAGGTGTTGGTGGCACATCTGACACACAAGGCGATTCTAGCGGCAAGATTAGCTTAAATACTGAAAGATATGTTGCTAAACCCATAACTTGGTTCGAAAATTAAAAAAGGATTAACTGTGTATTCCTTCGAGCATCCAATAGTATTGAGCGGCGATAGACGATATATCCACAGTCCATCACTTGCACTTGGGTTTACCCTAATTGAATTGATGGTCACAGTGGCTATGATTGCTATTTTAGCGGCGATAGCCATTCCAAGCTATCAGTACTATGTAATAAAAAATGCCGAAAGTCAAGCTAAGGCACAAATGAAAACATTAGCTGTCGAACTAGAAAAATGGCGTGCCAGTGGTCTTTCATATCGAGGATTTTATCCGTCAAGATGTAGCACCTCCTCTATGACCAATTGCTATGATGCTAATAACAATCTTCTGTATGTACCTCAAGGGTCAACCAGTACAAGTTTTAGGTATAAAATTACTTTGATGGATTATACTGATACCACGCTATCACTAATACCGACAGTTAGTACTACAAACCCAAATATTGCCCAGCCTGCATTGGGTAGGGGTTGGGCGATGACAGCTGAACCTAATAGCAGTTTGACAGGTGCAGCAAAAATTTATTTGGATAATCGGGGTGTGGCTTGTAGTACCACTGATACCACGTTGACGGTAGCTACTATAGCAAGTGGGCATAGTTGTGGTACATCATCTAGCAACTGGTAAATTAAGATGAGAAAGGCATGACAAAAAATCTGAAACAACAAGGCTTTACCCTAATCGAACTCATGATAGTGGTGGCTATTATTGGCGTGCTGGCGGCGATTGCGTATCCAAGCTATCAGCGCTACGTCATTAAGACCAAACGCACGGATATGATGACTGAGATGCAAAATATCGCCTCGCAAATTGAATCGCGTAAACTTGCCCAAGGCAGTTACACAAACGCAGGCACGGGATTAGATGGGAGTTTCCCTAGAAGTGGTACAGCATTATATACCATCACCCTAGCACCCACCCCCCTCACTGAACGTTGGACAATTACAGCCACACCAGTTAGCTCATCGCAGATGGCAAATGATGGTACGCTCACGCTAAACGCGCAAGGAGTTAAATGCCGAGATACCTCATGTGGTATGGGTCAAGAGTGGAATAACTAGCTTATCACAGTAGGCAATTAACAATTTTTGGCAGTATAGAAAACATTCATGTTGGGTGATATAAAATAATGACAAATATTGTCATATCTTTGACAATAACATACGGATAGATGAATAAAATGGGCTGTTTAAAAAACTTTGCGCTTAGATAATCCTTGAAATCCTAAATGATTTTTAAATTAGTCGCCAAGTAGAAGGCGTATTAGTGTTAATTTGGCTGAAAAATTAAATTGGCACACAAACTGCAGTGATTCTATTAGTAACGCAAAGTAATTGTTATCAAAACTTTGCAAATTGACTCAATTACTTGGATAGCTTGCTATATAACTGACTATATGATTAGGTTATCCATTTTATACACTCAAAAATAGGAGTTCATTATGAACGCTCAAAAAGGTTTTACCCTAATTGAATTAATGATTGTTGTCGCTATCATTGGTATTTTAGCGGCGATTGCATTGCCTGCTTATCAAAATTATACAGCTCGAGCGCAAGCAGCAGAAGCTATTACCTTATTAGGTGGATTGAAAACTCGTATTGTAGATATTTCTTCTACTGCAGGTATAGCAACGGCATGTAGTACAGATGCAGCGGTTGCGGAAGTGAAAAATGATCAAGGAGTTGTCACGACATCTGCAAAACCAGCAGGAGCATTAGCTGAAGAAAATGGATTTACTTTAAGTGGTAAATATGTTCAGGGCATTACTGGCACACCAAAAGCTGATGGTAGTGAATGTAAATTGACTGCTACTTTTAAAGCTGCTGGACAAGGCTTAAATGATAAAATTGCGGGAAAAAAAGTTTCTTTCATTTATAACCCAAATAATGGTACCTGGAGTTGTAAATCAGATTTAATCGATGCGGTACGCCCTAATACTTGTAACGTAGCTCCAACATCTGAACTTTAATTCAAATATCTTTCATACCTTTTTATATTCAAATAGGATTGATATGATTCCTTGAATTGCTGTATTTACAAGCAAAAAAAATGCTAAACTACCTCGTTTAGCATTTTTGCGTTTAACCCATACGAAAATCCTATGCTGTCATCTACGCCACCTCAAACCCTCAATCAAGATATTCGTCTGTTTACCCTATTCATGGGGTTAGCCATTTTGACGTACCTCATGCCTTGGCACTCGCCACTCGGTAGAGATTTTGTCGTCAATGCCACCGCATTTGGGTTTGTGAGTTTGGCAATTGCGGCTTTTTTTTGGCAAAACCCGATTACAAAGTTTAGCAAATCTGTGCTCACTTGGTTGCTGCTAGCGCTATTGCTTGTATGTCAGCCATTATTTAATCATATCGCTTACCCTGATGCGTTAATCTTTCCGGTGATAAGCTTGCTGGTCGTTGCCTTCACTGCGTTGATAGGCAGTAATATTGAAAATAAAGCGAATTTATTAAACCGCCTGTTTATTGCGGTGTATCTCATGGCAATCATCACCTTTATGATTCAAATGATGCAGATGAGCGGCTATCAGATTGATTATAAAGGTTGGGTGATTGCCCGTGGTAACGCCAATGGCGGACGCTATGATGGCAACTTTGGACAAGCCAATCACGCAGGCTATGCGTTTGTGTTCGCACTGTGTGGGGTGATTTATCAACTGCAGCAGTCTTTTCAAGAAAGGTTAAATGCGCCGCAGTGGCTGATTGGTCGATACCGACAATATGCGCGGTTTGGCTTGATGGTATTGTTTGTGATATTTACCATCGGGCTTGCCTTGACACAAAGTCGGGCGGGACTGGTGATGATGCTGGCGGTGATTCCCATTTTCTTTTTGACCCAGCCGATAGCGTGGAAAAGCAAATTATCGGCTAGCGTTTTTGGTCTTATTGTATTTGTGCTGTATTATATGGGCGCAAGCTGGATTAGTAATTATAGCAGCGCCAATCAGCTTGGCGCGGTGAGCCGTATGGCGGGCGGGCAGGGGAACCGCTCGGCGATGAGCGAACGCGCCATGATGATATTTCATGACCATGTGCTCACCGGGGTCGGCTGGAACAACTACATGGGCGCAAGCGTTGATTATGCCCAATATTTTAAATGGCCAGAGATTGCCGACCATTCGCATAATTTTGCCACCATGATTTTGGCGGAGCTAGGTGTATTAGGGGCGTTGTGCTTTGTGCCGATTGTCTGGGTGCTGGTGCGGGCGATTCATCTGCGCCATAGCAGCGAAAGCGCGATTGCACTGGCATTTGTCATCGCCAGTATCTTGTATGCCAGTGTAGAATACCCGTTATGGTATTTTCGTTATCTCGCGGTGTTTGCCTTGTTTTTGGCATTGATTGAACAGCGCAACTGGCAGCTGGTGTGGCAAAGCAAACTCACAAAAGCCATGTCTGTGGTCATGCTTGGTTTGGCGATGCTATCAGGCTACTATATTTGGCAATATTTTCATCTTAATTATTTGGATTATAATCGCTTTATCAAGCACACCAATCATCTAAACCAAGACAAAGCCATTGACTACCAAAATGAGGTGTTTGGCTTTAGCGCGTATCATGACCGCATCCTTGCCATGCAAGTGCCGATTAATCGCCATCAAGCAAGGGTAAAAGAAGAAATCTTTGAAGAGGTGCTAAATACCGATTCTTCCCAGTATAATATATTAGCTTATGCACAGTTGTTAGCCTATAAAGGTGACCAGCAAGCGGCATTAACCCATATCAAAGCGGCTTGTGTCATGGTAAAAAATTTGTCGGATTGTGACAATGTCGAGACCGACTTGGGCAACCTTGCCAAACAAGATCCTGCGACCTTTGCAGCTTTATACCGTGAGTTTCAACAATGGCGTGACGCCAATCCTGAAAAAACAGGACTTAAACCATAATGCAGCGGGTAATTTTTTTAGCATGGCAAAATATCGCGTTCCGCCTCATCGTGGGATGGTTGATTGTGGTGGTGTTGCCGGCGTTGCTGATGTGGCGAATGCGCTTTTTGCAGGGGCGCTGGCTGATTACTGAATTTAACAGTATGGTGTTAGCCACCTTGGGTGTGTTGCTCGTCACCCTGGGTCTGCGCAAACTCACCGAGTTTCCAGGTCAACGCTCCATCAGTTTTGTGTTACCAACCTTATTGTTGGTGATGATGCTGTTAGGCATGGTGATTATCGTTTTTCGGTTGCCGTATTCGCTATATTATTTTGGCTTGTCGGGTGTTATCGGGGCAGTGTTTTTCTTTTTATCATTTTTACTTGAGCAAAAAGCGCACCAACCTTATATGGCGTATATTCCACTGGGGCATTGTCAGAACTTTGAAGCGATTTTTCAAATCCGTTGGCTGCGTCTTGAAAAACCGCACTTGGATGCCATACAATCCAAAAAAGTGCAAGCGATCGTAGCAGACCTGTCATCGCCTGCGCTCGATGAAGACTGGCAGCGATTTTTAACCGAGCAAACGTTACAGGGCAGACCGGTGTATAATAACCGCCAAGTGTATGAGTCTTTGACCGGTCGTCTGCCGATTCATCATTTGTATGAAAACGAGTTGGGCTCGCTGCTGCCATCGCAGACCTATTTAAGGTTTAAACAACTGATTGATATACTAGCGATTTTATTGGTCTCGCCTTTTGTATTGCTGATTGCGCTGATAACTGTCATTGCGATACGATTGGAGAGTCCGGGTAAGGCTATATTTGTCCAAGAGCGGGTCGGGCAAGGCGGCAAACTGTTTAAAATTTATAAATTTCGCAGTATGCGCTTTGACTCAGAAAAAAACGGGGCAAAACTGGCGCAACAAAATGACCCGCGTGTGACTAAAGTCGGTAAATTTATTCGCAAAACCCGTATCGATGAATTGCCGCAATTTTTAAATGTGCTCAAAGGCGATATGAGCCTGATTGGACCGAGACCCGAACAGCTGAGTTTTGTCAAAACCTTTGAAAAAACCATCCCTTTTTATAATTATCGCCATATCGTCAAACCCGGTATTTCTGGATGGGCGCAGGTCACACAAGGCTATGCCAGTGATACCGATGAGACAGCGCTTAAGGTACAGTACGATTTTTATTATATTAAACATATTTCTTTTGCATTAGATATCTTGATTGTGCTCAAAACCATTCAAACCATGCTGACAGGTTTTGGGGCTAGATAAACTGCGACAAATAACTTTAGCCATAATAGGTAGTGCACTATGTTAACCAATTCAACCATTCTAGTGACAGGCGGGACAGGCTCATTTGGGCATACCTTTGTGCCGATGACGCTTGAAAAATACAATCCCAAAAAATTGATTATCCTGTCGCGTGATGAGATGAAACAGTGGGAAATGGCAAAACTGTACCAAGGCGACCCGCGGGTACGTTTTTTTATCGGTGATGTGCGTGATAAAGACCGTCTATATCGCGCGCTTGATGGTGTAGATTATGTGGTGCATGCGGCAGCAACCAAAATCGTGCCCACTGCCGAATATAATCCATTTGAATGTGTCAAAACCAATATCAACGGGGCAATGAATTTAATTGATGCCTGTATCGATAAAGGGGTGAAAAAAGTCGTTGCCTTATCGACTGACAAAGCATCTAGTCCCGTGAATCTGTATGGCGCGACCAAATTGGCGTCGGACAAACTGTTTGTCGCAGGCAACGCCTATTCAGGGGAGCATGGCACACGCTTTTCGGTGGTACGTTATGGCAATGTCATGGGGAGTCGTGGCTCGGTGATTCCGTATTTTCTATCCATTAAAGACAGTGGTGTGCTGACCATCACAGACCCGCGTATGACCCGTTTTATGATTTCGCTTGAGCAAGGCGTGGAGCTGGTTTGGCATGCATTTGAAGACATGGTGGGCGGCGAAATTTATGTCAAAAAAATTCCCTCCATGACCATGCCAGATGTGGCAACCGCCGTTTCTGCCACTGCCGAGCAAAAAATCATTGGTATTCGTCCTGGCGAAAAATTACATGAGCAAATGATTAGTGCCGAAGATTCTTTTCACACCTACGAATATCCCGAGCATTTTAAAATCTTGCCTGCGATTAATGGCTGGGATGAAACGCCTGAGCGTATCAAAGATGGTGTTAAAGTGCCAGAAGGCTTCGTGTACGCGAGTGATAATAACAGTGAGTGGATGACGACTGAACAACTACAAGAATGGATTGAAACCAACAAAGCAAAAATTGGTAAAATTTAATCGCTAACCCTTGAGCACAAACCCACTTGTTAACAAACCCACTCAATAACCCCCCCCTTGGGCAAATATTATGGCAAATATTATGGCAAATCAATTTATCCCTTATGGTCGTCAGCATATCACCCAAACTGATATTGATGCCGTGGTCGCTGTGCTACAGTCTGATTTTTTGACCCAAGGTAGTCAAGTACCGGCGTTTGAAGAACGCGTCGCTACCTATACGGGAGCAAAGTTTGGCGTGGCGGTGAATAGTGCCACCTCAGCACTACATATTGCTTGTTTGGCATTGGGGCTTGGTCAAGGTGAAAAGGGCAAAGACGACTGGCTGTGGACGACGCCGATTACCTTTACCGCATCTGCCAACTGTGGATTGTACTGTGGTGCTAAAATTGATTTTGTGGATATTGATCCGCTAACACTCAATATGTCTATCAACGCCTTGAAAGAAAAGTTACAGCTTGCCAATGCTGAAAACCGCTTGCCAAAAATAGTCATTCCCGTACATTTCACCGGTGAACCCTGTGATATGGCGGCCATTCATGCGCTATCACAGCAATATGGCTTTAAGGTGATTGAGGACGCCTCCCATGCCATTGGTGGCAAATACCACAAGCAACCAATCGGCAATTGTGAGTTTAGCGACATTACCGTGTTTAGCTTTCACCCTGTCAAAATCATTACCACTGCAGAAGGTGGACTGGCAACAACGAATGACCCAGTGTTGGCTCAAAAAATGCAGTTACTGCGTAGTCATGGTATCACCCGTGATGCCAATCTAATGACCGATGAGCCTGACGGTGGTTGGTATTATCAGCAAATTGATTTGGGCTTTAACTATCGCATGACCGAATTGCAAGGGGCATTGGGGGTGAGTCAAATGAACTATTTGGATGACTTTGTCACTCGCCGTCATCAGCTTGGCAAGCGTTATGATGAATTATTAACAGATTTGCCGATTATGTTGCCTTATCGCAATCCTGCTAATTATTCAGGGTTTCATTTATATCCCATTCAACTGACAGCAGACAGTGGCAAAACGCGTAAGCAAGTGTTTGACAGTTTGCGGGCGCAACATATCGGGGTGAATGTGCATTATATCCCAGTGCATACCCAGCCGTATTATGCCAAGTTGGGCTTTAAACAAGGCGATTTTCCCCATGCCGAGCGCTACTATGCCCAAGCGATTAGTTTGCCATTGTATTATGACTTAAGCGAAGCCTCGCAAGCGCAAGTGGTCGATGCCTTAAAAATAGCGTTGGCTCAGGCATTCGCATAATGAATATCTGTATCATCCCTGCGCGTGGCGGTAGTAAACGCATTCCCCGCAAAAACATCAAAGATTTTTGTGGCAAACCCATGCTGGCTCGTGCCATTGCAACGGCAAAAAACAGCCAACTGTTTGAGCAGATTATCGTGTCAACCGATGATGGCGCTATTGCCGATATCGCTCAACAGCATGGTGCAACTGTCAGCCAAAGACCTGCCGCGCTTGCCGATGATTATGCCACTACCGCTGCGGTGATTCGCCATACGCTGCAGCACGTGCCAAAAGCTAGCCATATCTGCTGTCTATACCCCTGTACGCCTTTTTTAAAACCGCAGTATTTAACCGACAGTTTTGAGCGCTGGCAGTCATCCAACAGTTTGTATTGTTTTCCGGTTTTAGAATTTGAATCCAATGTGTTACGCTCACTGAAATTAAGCGATACTGGTGAAGTGTCGAGCATGTTTAGCCAACATGAACTCACCCGAACCCAAGATTTGCCGCAGGCGTATTTTGACGCAGGCCAGTTTTATTGGGGCAGTCGTGAAGCATGGCTCTGTGAGGATAAAATCCATAATCATGCCCTAGGTTATGTGTTGCCAAAATACAGCGTGGTCGATATTGATGATGAAAATGATTGGCGATTTGCTGAGCGCCTGTACCAAGCGCAATTGGAGCTACCATGAAGATCGTGGTCCGAGCAGACGCAAGTTTAACGATGGGTAGCGGTCATATCATGCGTTGCTTGACCTTGGCTGACCGGTTAAAACAGCAAGGGCATGACATCACGTTTATTTGTCGGGCGCATGACGGTCATTTGGCGGATTTGATTGGGCAAAAAGGTCTTGCTGTGCAGCTGTTAGCCAAAAGTAACACTGCAGATTTTATCAAACAGCATGCCCATAGCGAGTGGCTCGGCGCCAGTGAAAGCGATGATTTTGCCGAATGTAAACCCATCTTGCAAGCGTTAAAGCCAGATTGGCTCATTATCGACCATTATGCGATTGGCGAAAACTGGGAGCAGCAAGCCAAACGACTCTTGCCAAACCTTAAAATTTTAGCCATTGACGATTTAGCCGACCGCACACACGACTGTGAGATTTTGCTTGACCAAAATTTTGGGCGAAAAAACGAAGATTATCAACCCCTTGTGCCAAGTGATTGCCAGCGACTACTAGGCACACGTTATACACTATTACGGGATGAGTTTGCCAACTGGCGAGCGATGAGCCTAAGCAGACGTAAAAGCGTACAGCCGCCCAACAATATATTGGTCAATCTTGGCGGTGTCGATAACGATAATGTCACGCTCAAGATTTTGCAAAGTCTCAATACCTTTGTCCAACAATCTACGCAAGCATTTAACGTGACTGTCGTCATGGGCAAAACCGCACCGCATATCGAAAGTGTGCAAAGGTTTGCCAAGCGCGCAAGTTTTGCGTGTGCGGTTCTTGTTAATGTGACTAATATGGCGGAGTTGATGGCAAATGCTGACCTTGCAATTGGGGCGGCAGGCAGCACCACCTGGGAGCGCTGCTGTTTGGGCTTACCGATGGTGCTGATGGTGCTTGCCGATAACCAGCAGGTGATTGCCGAAGCGTTGGCAGATAAAAACCTGGTAAAAGTGGTGACTGACATTGCTACATTGGATGAGCAACTGCCCCGCTTGTTGAGCGAACTGGTCGACAATTATAAAAGATTCAGCCGCCAATCTGCCAAGTTGGTCGATGGGCAGGGGGCAAAACGCGTTGCACACTGGATTGAATTTGCGCAAAAATTTCAACACTGTCAAGTGCGACAAGCGACCCAAGCCGATACCCAGATGATTTGGCAATGGCGTAATCACATCGACGTACGCAGGTGGATGTTTGGGCAAGATGAAATTGCCCTCGCTGACCACGAGAAATGGTATCGCAAACAGCTTGATCGGGCCAATGTGCATTTGTTGATTTTTGAAGTCGCTGGTGAGCCGATGGGGTTGGTCAATGTTACCCAAATAACGGTGGATAAATACCAGACGCTGCAGCTGGCAAACCCCCATACGCCAAACCCTAATGCGTCAAGCCCGAATGAAAAAACTGCCAGTTGGGGGTTTTATTTATCCCCTAATAGCCCAAAAGGGCAGGGGCTTGGCTTTGCGTTGGGGGTTTTGGCGATTGCACGGATTTTCAACACCACCGACATTGGCAAAATCACCGCGCAAGTGCTGGCATATAATACCGCGTCATTGGCGTTACATCGTAAATTGGGATTTAGCGAAACAGGTGTGTTAAAACAGCATTTTGGTGTGGGTGACAAAGTGTATGATGTGGTTGAGTTTGAATTAAAATCGCAAGATTTTTTATTTTAGGGGTGGGTCTGAGTGGGGTATATATGAAAAAAACGGGGTGTCTATGAATCAAAATATGAATCAAAATTTCAGCATTAACAATCGCCCAATCGGCATTGACCATGCGCCATATATCATTGCTGAAATGTCCGCCAACCACAACGGCGACATCAATAACGCTTACCGTATCATTGACATGGCAAAGGCGTGCGGTGCTGATGCGGTCAAAATGCAAACTTACACCGCAGATACCATCACCCTCAACAGCAGCGCCGCTGACTTCCAAATTCATGGGGGACTGTGGGACGGGCGTACCTTATATGACTTGTACCAAGAAGCTTACACGCCGTGGGACTGGCATAAACCATTGTTTGACCACGCTCATAAAGTTGGTATCACCATGTTTAGCTCACCGTTTGACTTTACTGCGGTGGATTTGCTCGAAGATTTGAACGCACCAGCGTATAAAATCGCCTCGTTTGAAGCCATTGACTTACCGCTTATCAAATATGTGGCAAGTACCGGCAAACCGATGATTATCTCCACAGGGATGGCGGACCAAGCCGAAATTGCTGAGGCGGTTGCCGCCGCTCGTGATGGCGGCTGCAAACAGCTTGCGTTATTGCACTGCGTGAGTGGTTATCCAGCCCCCGCAGAGGACTATAACCTGCGTACCATTGTCGATATGCAGCGCCGTTTTGGCGTGCCGATTGGCTTATCCGACCATACGCTTGACAACACCACCGCCGTGACAAGCGTGGCATTGGGGGCGTGTATTATTGAAAAACACGTCACCCTAGACCGCAATGGCGGCGGGGCGGATGACAGTTTTTCACTGGAAAAAGACGAACTTGCTGCGCTCTGCCGTGACAGTAAAACCGCTTGGCAAGCGTTGGGACAAGTCGATTACGGTCGTAAATCAAGCGAAATCGGCAATGTGCAATTTCGCCGTTCACTGTATTTTGTCAAAGACATGACGGCAGGGGATGTGATTGATGAAAGCTGCATCCGTAGCGTTCGCCCTGGCTTTGGGCTTGCCCCGAAGTTTTATGATGAATTAATGGGTAAAAAAGTGCTAACGGATATCCAAGCCAATACCGCCACCTCATGGGATGTCCTTGAAAGGTAATGTTAAATAAAATCAAACGTTTAACACAATCTGCTTTGCTCAAAGACAGCCTGATTTATGTGGTGGGCGAGATGACCGCCAAAGCTGTGCCGTTTTTGCTATTGCCCTATTTGACAAGGGTATTAGGCACAACGGGCTTTGGTGATTTGTCCTATTATTTATCGCTCACGGCGTTTATTGTAATTGCCATGAGTCTGTCGCAAAATGGCGCTTTGACCCGTTATTTTTATGTGTATGGTAGGCATGGGCTAGGCAATATTTTATTGGCGGGCGGGCTATATAGCGTGGGCGTGCTGCTGATTGGCACAGCGATTAGTTGGCTGTTACATAGCGAATTGCTTTTTTACTGCTTTTTTACTGCCTTTTTGCAAACCTTGATTCAAAACCAACTGGCACTGCGGCAATGCCAAAAACGTCCGTTTAGCTATCTGACCATCCAACTGGGCTTAGCCTTGGGCAATTTGCTATGGACGGTGCTGATTTTTCAGTTTTTTGCTGGCGATACCACGGATAAAGTTGCCCAGCGTCTTATTGCGATTATCTTGGCGCATGGGGTTACTTTTGTGGCGGCGTTGGCGTGGGCAAAATACCAATTTGCTATCAAATTTCGCTTTACCCCAAAACGGCTTAAACTGGGACTTGGCTATATTTTAACCCTAGGCTTGCCGCTGCTGTTACATGGGTTAAGCTATACCATCAAAGGGCAACTTGACCGAGTGCTGATTCACGAGCGGTTTAGCAGTCATGAGCTAGGTGTATACTCGGCAGGGGTGCAAGTCGCCAGTAGCTTGACCATTGTGATTATGGCGGTCAATTCTGCGCTGGTACCTCACTTATATGAACGGCTAAAATCGCAGCGCATGACAGTGAGGCAAGTGCATCGACTGTTTTGGCTAAGTTTGATGGTGCCTGTTATGTTGACTGCCATGGCTTGGGCGATGCCATCGTCATTGATGGCGTGGCTATTGGGGTCAGATTTTGCCCAAAGCCAGTATTATGTGGTGATGTTTGTACTGGCGTTTTCGCTGATAATTCCGTATTTATTGTTGGTGAATTTTTTGTTTTATCATGCCAAAAGCGCGCAAATTTCGCTGTGTTCCGTCATCTCAACGGTGGTGTATTTGGTTGCCTTGTGGGTGTTAAGTGGCGTATCACTGGCAGTGGTGCCGTATGCGACTATTATTAGTGGCGTGGTGATTTTGCCGTTGTTATATTATTATACGCTGCAGGTGGAAAAGGTCAAAAAAACGCCATGAATCTCATTATTTGTATCACCCCCTTGCAAGTGTTGATTGCCAAGCAAATTATTAAGCAACACAGTACCCCCTTTATTGGGCTTTATTTGCCGTATGGCGTCCATTCAAAAAGCGAGCCCAAACACCGCTATTATTTTGACCAACTTGAGCAAGTCTGCGAAAAATCCGCCTTTATCGAACTGAACAATAAAACCTGGGGCGAACGTTTTGCCACCTTAAACCAAATCAAAACCACACTTAACACGCTTGATATTTGGCAAAAACCTATCAAAAACGTCTATCTTGCCAGTATTGACGTGTTGTTTTTGCAATTTGTTATTTCTAAAGTAACATTCCAACAGCTGTATACCTTTGATGACGGCACCGCTAATATTTTCCCCAATTCTAGCTATTTTCAACCGTTACCAAAATCGTTGCCATTACGATTGTTTAAACACGCCGTGGGCATTACTTATCCCAGTATTCCCAGTATTTTGGCTATCTCCAAAAAACATTTCACCATTTTTCCCCAGGAAAAAAATATCATAGACGCTACCGAGCCTGTTTATTTGTTTGATAAAGTAGATAATCCGCCAGATGAGAATTTGCCGGTAAAACGGCTGTTATTGGGGCAAGCCCTCGACAATTTTATCGGTGACAAAGCTTATAATGATATTGTAGAAACAATGGTCAAGGCATTTCACCTTGACGCATTTTGTCCACACCCGCGAGAAAACTTGGATTTTAGCCATCTTTTGCCGGTGATTGATAGCGATAAAATCATTGAAGATTATCTAAGCGAGGCATTGCAACAAAACCCCCAGCAACGCTTTGAAATTTATACCTTTATCAGCACTGCCGTGTTTTCGCTCAAAGAATTTCCCCGCACCCAAGTATTTATGGTGTATACCCAAGCGCTGTGGGATAAATTCCCTGATGCGTATGAATTTCTTGCCAGTCGTGGTTTTACTCTGATTAATTTAGATGACGCAGATAATCTAGATGGGTTCAAAGGGTAATCATATGAAAAAACACGCCTTACTTATCCAAGCTCACCAAGATATCAGTTATTTTATTAAGCTGGCGAAAATTCAGCCCAACGTCAATTTTTATGTGCATATGGATGCTAAATCCGATTATTTTCCTGACGCTGAGACTGCACAGCTAGCCAATGTATTTTTGCTCAAAGATAGAATAACGGTACGTTGGGGCGGGTTTAGCCAAATTGAAGCAACATTAAAATTATTTGAAACAGCGTTTGCCAATGAGGACAATGCTTATTTTCATCTGGTAAGCGGTGAAGATGTGGTGTTACAACCATTTGAAGTGATAGAAAAACAGTGGCAACAGCGATTTGATTTTCAGGTGATGATGACCTGCGAGATGGCGCCAGAGTATGCGTATCGTTTTATCATGGACAGTCCCCATGCCGATAGTGACTGGCAACGGCAATTGACGGGTAAAATCATCACCAAACTGCAACAAGGTGTGGCAAAAGTAAAACCCTATCACTCGCCCATTTATTTTGGCTCACAGTGGTTTTCAGTGACGCGTGCAGACTGGGAAAAAATTGTGCCTTTTACCGATGAATACAGTGATTTTTTCCGTCACAAACTGGTGCCCGATGAACACTTTTTTCAAACGCTAATTACTGAAAAATTAACCAATCAAATTCGCCTAAGTAATGATAACCGCCGACAAATTATTTTTGACAAAAATGTAAATAATGGCAATAGTCCGATTTATTTGGATTTATTAAAGCTGGAGCGGGCGAAATTTGACGGCTATTGGTTTGCGCGTAAAGTAAAAAAGGATGTAGCATTGACTTGGCTGGGTGAATTAACATGAAATTTTCTGTATTGATGTCGCTGTATGACAAAGAAAACCCTGAATTTCTAGCCGAATGTCTAGCCAGCTTGGTTAACCAAACACGCCAAGCCGATGAGATTGTATTGGTTTTTGATGGTCCAATCAATTTGGCATTACAAAAAGTGGTACAAGAGTTTAAGCCACAACTGCCGTTAACGATTATCGCTTTAATAAACAACGTGGGACTTGGGCAAGCTTTGAATGCAGGTCTAAACGCTTGTCAACATGACTGGGTCATTCGTATGGATACGGATGATATCTGTGTGCCTAACCGCTTTGAGCAGCAAATCAACTTTATCCAAAATCATCCCAAAATTGACGTGTTGGGCGGGCAAATCATTGAATTTGAAAAGCAGCTATCACAGGGGAAAAAATCTCGCACGGTACCAACCTCACACGAGGCAATTTTTGCCTCAGCCAAGTCGCGCAATCCCATCAACCATATGACCGTTGCCTTCAAAAAATCAGCGGTACAAGCGGTCGGTAGCTATCGCCATGCGCCGCTGTTTGAAGATTATGATTTGTGGGTGCGATTATTGGTCGCTGGCTATCAGTTTGCCAATTTGCCAGAGGTGCTAGTGTATGCACGGGCAGGGGATGCGATGTATGAACGGCGCGGGGGCTTGGCGTATGCCCGATACGAGTGGGCAATTCAGCAAAGCTTTTATCAACAAGGGTTTTTGCCTATGGCGCAACTGCTTAAAAACCTCGCCATTCGTTTGCCTGTGCGATTATTGCCAAATAGTTTACGCAGTTTGGTTTATCAAAAATTTTTAAGAAAATAACTTAGCGTCGAATGACCTTGCGATTGGGACTTAAACTGTTGACCATCTTGTTAGCTAACGGCAATATTTCCCCACACAGTAAACCCACCAACAGCTCACTACAAATCGGCGCATAAGCATAGCCTTTTGACCCCAATGCCGAAAAGCTCCAGACTCGGCTATTGCTTTCATAACCCGCTTGCCACACCTGCCCAACTAGGGGTAGATAGTCCACGGTTTGGCTGCGGATACTGGCGCGACCCTGCCAATGGGGGATGTTTTTTTCGACGGTAAATATATCGGTGTTATTGACCAAATCGGGCACCGCATCCGCCAAATCTGCCACATTCATCTTATGGTCAGCGATGGCTGGCGTGGTATCCAAGGTATCCCTGACAAAACTTGCCCCAAGCATGACATGGCATTGGCTGTTTTCGTTAAAACTGGCGTAATAACTGCCATACTTTAGCGGCAGTTTTGGCAACTGTGCTTTATCATGCTCATCGACAGCAAACCACGTCACTTGCCCACGGCTGTGATTAAAGCGTTTGATGGTGGGTAAAAAATTGCAGGTGTCTAAAGCCATGCACAAAATCACATGGTCAAAAAACTGTTGGCGCTCAGTGAATGTTAATAGCACTTGGTCGCAATCTTGCTGAAAATAGGCTTGCTGAAAATAGGCTAGTTCCTCGGTTTGAAAGCTGATATTGGGATGGCATAAAACAGCATTGGCAAAGTTTGCGGTAGTGATTAACCCGGCATTGGGCAAAAATATCGCTTGCCCAACCTCATAACCGACCTTTGCTTTGGCTTGTTCAGCGGTCAATAAACGGGCAAATTGGGGTGGGAAATCTTGCACTTCATCAAGTTGTAAGCGATTGTGTGAGAGTAAATCCACACAGCCGGTGGTTTGTAGGATTTTAATACCGGTTTGTGCGGTCAAATAAGGGTAAAATCGACAGCTTGCCAAATAACCAATCGCATGTAAATTGGTTTCAAGGCGTTTTAGGCTGGTAAGTTTAGGTGCAAGAAAACCGCGGATGTTACCCGACGCGCCTGCCAATGGTTGCGCCTTATCAAAAATGGTGACCTTGTGTCCACGGGCGGCTAAGGCATACGCACTGCTTAACCCCGCGACCCCAGCCCCAATCACCGCCACAGACAGCGGTTTTGTAATGGCGGAAAAATTGGGTAGTTCAAAGCCTTTAGCTTTATTGGCTTTTCGACGCTGCCGACGTCGGGATTCAAACGTGTCAGTAAAGGGTAGGGTGACAAAAAATGGTTTAATTTTTTTGTTATAGCGAAAATAAACCTCGCAAAAACTGGCGGACGTTGACTTAGGTTGAAAGCTTGCGGTGAGCATTTCTCGCTTTTTGCCAAAGCCTTTACGTTTGGCTAAGGTAAAACCGTGATGTTTTAGCCCCTGTTTGACTGCGCTTGCCACGCTAAATGTCGCCAAAGTCGTGTGAGGTTTGGACAATCTTGCAATTTGAGCCAATAAACTCTCTGACCAAAGCTCTTGGTTACAACTCGGCGCAAACCCGTCAAGCAGCCACGCATCGACTTTACCTTGCCCGGTCACTTGCGACAAACTACTCGTCGCATCGCCAAGCCATAAATCAATCGTCAATCGTTCATCAAACCAGTTCAAACGATGGCAGCCAGCCAGTGGCGGTGGATAGTTTGCAATGAGCTGTTGTGATAACCCAACAAGCTCTGTCCACACGCTCAGCGCTTGCGCAAGGTCAGTTTTGCTTAAGGGAAATTTTTCGGTGGTAATGATATGTAAATGGCTGTGATTGTCAGGCCTGATTTGTTGCCACAGTTGCCAAATAGCCAAGATATTAAGCCCTGTCCCAAAACCAATTTCACCGATGACAAATCGTTCAAAGTTCCGCAAATTAGCGAGGCGAGTGGTTAATTCGTTGCCATCAATAAAAACATGGCGAGATTCTGCCAAGCCGTCTGTTTTGGAAAAATAAACATCACCAAATTCGCTAGAGCGGGGGACAGTCACGCCGTTATCATCTAGTTGCCAGTGCAGTTTGGCGGTTTGAATGGTTGGTGCTGGGGGTTTGCTTGAGTTTGTGACAGGACGTTGGCTAGATTGTGACATCAGTGACCCATAATAAATAACTAAAAGTTAGTGCTAAGTAAAATATTACTAATACAAGGCTTGAAAACAGCGATTAGGGGGTATAGCATAACTGATTTTTTATCGTTGCAACATGGCATGCAGCTTTTTTTGGGTGTGGTAACAACATGAATCAATCAACTAACGGACGTTATAACCTAATCACCGCATTGGCAATGATTGTGGGGATTGTGATTGGCTCAGGGATATTTTTTAAGGCAGACAATGTTTTAAAATATACCAATGGCAATGTGGCGTTGGGGGTAGGGGTTTTTGTATTGGCGGCGGTGGCGATTATTTTCGGTTCGCTATCGATTGCTGAGCTGGCAAAACGTACCGATGCGCATGGCGGCTTGATTGGCTATGCCGATGAATTTGTCAGTCCACATTTTTCTACGATGATAGGCTGGTTTCAATTGTTTTTGTATTACCCGACGCTTGGCGTGGTGGTGACGTGGGTAGTGGGTATTTACACCGCCTTGTTATTTGGGGTAAAAGAGGCATCGCTTGAATTACAAATGGGCATTGGGCTTACGTGGTTTGTCATTTGTTATCTGTTTAATGTGATGGCAGCGGTGTTTGCAGGGCGTTTTCAAATCTTTGCCACTGTCGTTAAATTAATTCCGTTATTTGTGCTAGGGGTGATGGCGTTTGTCTATGGCGACCCTATGAGCGCCTTAACGCATCCAAGTGAATCCGCGCGTCAAGCAACGCAGTCTTTGGCATGGCTCGGTGCCATCGGTCCGATTGCATTTTCGTTTGATGGTTGGGTGGTCTCTACCAGTATTTCAGGGGAAATCAAACATGCCAAACGTAATTTACCGATTGCCTTAGTTGTCGCGCCTATGTTGATTTTATTGGGCTATTTGCTGTACTTTGTTGGACTCACCGCGTATCTAGGCGCCGCACAAGTGATGGCATTGGGTGATGAAAGCGTCTACGTGGTGGCGACCCAGTTATTTGGCGAAACCGCTGCCAAAGCCTTTTTGGTATTTGTGGTGATTTCGGTGATGGGTACAGTCAATGGCTTGGTATTAGGGCTGATTCGTTTGCCGCATTCTTTAGCGCTCAAATCATTGATTCCGTTTAGCGCGCAATTGCGTCACGTCTCGCCTAACTATCAGCTATCGGTTGGTGCCGCGCTGCTAGGTTTTGCCTTATCTATGTTTTGGGCAGCTGTGCATTATGCGGTGATGAAAAGTCAGCTGCTAGGCGATATGGATATTTCAGAAATCGCGATTGTGGTGAGTTACTTGCTGTATTTGGTATTTTACTTTGCGGTGTTTCGATTATGGCAACAAGGTCATATTAAAAGTATGTTATTGGGTGTGATATCACCGATTTTGGCGGCATTGGGCTCGCTGATGGTAGTGTTCGGCGGTATGCAAAATCCGCTGTTTTTACCTGTGTGCTTACCGATTTGTGGGCTCGTACTGCTGCTTGCCTATTTTTACAGTCGCTATCGACACAGTCAATAAGTGCCTTATGTCAAGTACCTTATATCAAGTGCATTGCGTCAATTTTTTGGATAACGCTAAAAACTGCGCCACGCCTTGTCCGGCGGCTCGGCCTGTGGCAAAACAAGCCGTCAGCAGATAGCCACCTGTTGGCGCATCCCAATCAAGCATCTCGCCACAGCAAAATACATAAGGATTGGATTTTAGCGCAAAATCCTCGGTTAACGCTGTACGTTTTACTCCGCCGCCACAGCTAATTGCTTCTTCAATCGGTCGAAAACTATCGAAATTTACCGTTAACTGTTTGATTGCCTTTGTCATTTCATCGGCATCATGCCAGTGCGTTTTTGCGACGATTTCTCTGAGTAAGGCGATTTTGACCGGATCAAGTCCTGCCTTTCGCCAAAGGTTAGCGAGCGATTGTTTTTTGGGGTTTTTTAAACTACTTAATAATTTTTCGTCAGCCACATCAGGTAGCAAATCAAGTTGTAGTGATACCTTACCCGTATGATTTAATTGCTCACGCATGGCACGATTGAGCCGATATATCAGCCCGCTTTCCATCCCATAATGGGTGAGGATAATGTCGCCAAAACCCTGCTCAATTTTGCCATCGGGCAATGTCACCTGGGCTTTCACCCGTTTTAACGCTTTGCCAAAATCGTGGTGCAAATGCGCCGACCAAGGCTGCGACAGTGGACGACAGATACCGACATTGCTGGCATAAAACGGCGTCAATTCTGTGTCGCTGAGCCATGCCTGCCATTTGCCATCACTACCGAGCCGTGACCATGACATCGCACCCGTTGCCAACACAATCGCATCAAAGCTTTGGCTAACAGTTAGGTTGCCGCTTTCATGCGCTACCGAAAAAGTCGCTTGCTTGCCGTCAATGTTGTCACAGCTATGCCGATAAAAAAACGTTACACCGTCCTGTTGCAGCGCTTGCAACCACGCCCGCAGCAGTGGCGAGGCTTTCATCATGGTAGGAAAGATGCGACCTGTCGAGCCAACAAAAGATTCAATCCCCAAGCGGGTCATAAAATCACGGATATGCGCTGCATTAAAATCTTGAATATGCGGCGTTAACCAATCGTTGGGCTGATAGCGCGTGACAAAGGTATCAACGGGCTCAGCGTGCGAGATATTGAGTCCAGATTTACCGGCCATCAACAGTTTGCGGGCAGGGGAAGGTTTTTGTTCAAATACGTGGATTGTAACATCAAACTGGCGCAGATAATCTGCCGCCATCAGGCCAGCAGGACCTGCGCCAATGATGGCGACGGTGGGCTTTTTTGGTAGGCCGGCTTGGTTATTTGGCATCATGGCAAGTCAATGTCAGGCTTATAATAGTAGGCTTATAAAATTGATTACCAACGACCTTTACGCCCTGCGACCAGCCATCCCAGTGCGATGCCAAGTATCCCACTCAGTAATGCAGTGACCGCACCATAGATAAAAATCTGTCCACTGCGCTCATTGACAAGCACTTTGACCTGCGTATTTAAACTATCGACTTGGTTTTGTAATTCAGCATTTTTTGCCAAGAGTTGTTGGTTGGCGTTGGACAACTGGCTGTCAGTGGGCTGGTTGAGCTGGGCAAGGGTAGGTTGTTTGGGATTTTGCATCGGTGAGGTGCTACTGGCAACGCTCGAGGCAAGATCTGGCTGTTTGGCGAGTGGTTGTCCTGTTTTTGGGTCAGTGACGACAACTTGCGGTGCTGCATGGGTCAGGCTTGTCACCTGTAATACCGTCAATAACACTGCGCCATTTGCCAACGTACCCACCAAATTTTTCATGCTTGTCACCTATCACCACCCAGACTTTGCCAATTTTGTACTGCAAACAACGGTTAAAACCAACATTAATTCACTGATTTAGGAAAAACTTGGATAAAGGGTTTGATATCCACATGACTATACACACCATTTAATAAGTAAGGCTCTTCACTTGCCCAAGCTTGCACGGCTTCATCGCTGTCAAAATCCACGACCAATACACTGCCACTCATTTCAGGCTCTCCATGCGCAATTGGCGTAGGACCTGCGATGATTAGACGGTGCTGTTCATCTAACCGGGTGAGACGCTCAAGATGAGCCGGGCGAAACTGTTTGCGTAGCTCAAGGCTATCAGGGACGTCATGACCGATAATAATATAAAGTGCCATCCATATTCTCCTTTAGTTTTTTCCTTTATCATTGATTTGTTGCTGTATATCTGGATTTAGATGGTTTTTTAAGAACACAAATTGCCCGATTAAAAACACCAACATCACCGGTATCCATCCCCAGCTTTTAAAATTAATCCAAGTATCGTTGTTGGTAAAAAACGCAAAATAATATTGCAAACCTGCCATCAGCAAGAAATACCCTGCCCAAGCGAGAGTGAGTTTATTCCAGCCCGATTGGGTCAATCGAAACACATTTTTCATTGCCAGTTCTAATAGCGGTTTACCTATCGCGACACTGATAATGAGCGCAACCGCAAACACGCTATTGATGACAGTTGATTTCCATTTTAAAAATGCTTCGTCATGGAAAATTAAGCTTAATCCACAAAATCCCACGGTTAAAATCAGCGTCACCCACTGCTGTTTATTGAGCTTGCCTTTTTGCCGGGCAAAATGCACGACATATACCACCAGTGTCGTAATCAATAACGCCGCCGCACCTGCCAATACCCCTTGCTGTTTGGAAAAGTAAAAAAATGCCAGTAAAGGTAGCAAATCCAATAAACCGCTCATAGTCATCTCTAACAAAAATCGCTTGTAAAAATCTTAGCCGCTAGTTTACACGGATATGTTAAAATCGAAAAGTAACTTTGCGATTTTCCTTGCTTCATCAATCTGTGCCCTTGTGAGCAAGCCCGTGCAGAGTTAACCCCTCTTTGTCTTAACCCCTTTTTGTCCTATTGTTGGCAACCAGCTTTTGTAATTAAGGCGTATTTGTGAATTCTTTAAATCTCGATATCTTGTCTAGCAGTCCTATTTATACCCAACTTCCGATTGATATGCATTGTCACAGTACCCGCTCAGATGGCACTTTTAGCCCAAGCGAAGTGGTGCAAAAAGCGCATGAAAAAGGGGTGAAAGTATTATCCTTAAGCGACCATGATACGGTACTTGGTATCCTTGAGGCGCGCCAAACCGCTGATAGCCTTGGTATGACGCTGATTCATGGTGTTGAAATCAGCTGTCGCCACCGTGTCATGGGCGGCTACTCCAAAAAACCTGCCCAAAATGAAAAAGTGATTCATGTATTGGGGTACGGCTTTAGTGATATCGAAACCATGCATAGCAAACTCGCTGCCATCCAAGCCAATCGAGAAACGCGCGGCTATGCGATGTGCGAGCGTGTGGCAAGTACCTTTAAACGCCCGATGGATGAGATTTGGCAGGCGGTGTTAGTGCAAGCCAAAGGTAATCCCCAAGCGGTCGGTCGTACCCATATTGCCAAAGTGATGGCGGATCAAGGCTTGGTGAGTGATGTGCAAAAAGCCTTTACTGGGTATTTGGCCGACCATAAACCTTGCTATGTGGCACTCGATGGCTTATCGCTTAAAGATTGCATCAATTTGATTCATGACTGTGGTGGCAAAGCGTCTTTGGCTCATGCGACCCGTTATAATTTAACCGCCAACAAAGTGCGTAAACTGATTGCGGATTTTGCCAGTAGCGGTGGCGATGCGGTGGAATTGCCCGCCAGTAATGAACCGACTTCAACCCGCCATATGGTCGATAGAGTGATTAAAGCGCATGAGTTAAAGGTGTCTATCGGTAGTGATTTTCATGGCAGCACCATGCCTTGGCGGGTACTCGGCGGTGTACCAAAATTGCACGAAGGGCAAGTGGGGATTTGGGAAAATTTGGTATGAAAATAGAAAAGCGCTATATCGTCATAGCGCTATTTATTGCTTTTGCGTTAAGCATAGGTATGTCATTCAGCGGTGTATTGGCATTTGTCATTCTAGGTAGTACGTTTTATGGATTTCATCTAATAGCCAAACAATCACGCTTGGATGATAAAAAATTTAAACAAACAAAAAATGAACCTACCGTACAGAAGCTTCTTAAAGCTAAACAGTCACAAGACTTAATAAATTGGCAGTTTGAATCAATCCCATCTTCTGTAGCTTACACGAATCAAAATGAACTTGGCTTATTGTTATTATATGCTGTTAGTTTATCAATTGGTTTGATAGTAATTTCAACAGAAGAGAGCCTTACAATTAAAGCTGTTTATGTCGTTGTTATTTTTCGTATAATTGGGGTTTTTATCAAATTTTTTAAAAAAATAGCATCAATCGACTCAATCAATAATCCAATCAGCATAGAAAAAATTGAACTAACCCCCGATTGTCTTGTTCATAAAAAACATAACATAATCAAACCAATAGTTTGGCGAGACATTGAGTCAATCGAATATCTTGAAAGAAATAAGAGAGAGCCTTCAGCTATCAACATCCTCGTAAAGAATCAACAACCAATTATTTTGGAGCAAAATTTTCTTACTTCAGAGATTCATATCACAATGGAAGTGCTAAAAAATTATTGGTATCTTTGTGCGAAAGGTTATCCCTTACCAAAAATTACTTAATTTTTCGCCTTTACATCAAACGCAGTTAGTGGCTTAAAGGCAATCGACTTCGCCATCGGCAACTCCTCAATAGCACGCAGTCGCCAGCTATTGGCTGGGTCATGCACCACAATATAGTATTTTCCTTTAGACGGGTCTAGCTGCACATTGCCCGCATAACTGCCATCACTTAACCGTTTGACGATAATGTCGCGGTCTTTTTGCTTTTGGGTGGCATGGGAAATCTCCACTGCCAATTGCTCGGGTGCGTTAAACTTGTCACTGGCGGGCGCCTCAAGTTTAAAATTCACTGTCTGGTGGCTAATCATCATTTGACCGGTTAGCCCCAAATCATGCGCCAGTTTGTCTTTGGACACATCGGCATATAAGGTCTTACCATCCATGTACCAGTCATCACGCACAGTAGAGTCTTGGATTTTCACCGAGTAAAACACGAACCAGATACAGGCGACTACCACAAATAGCGGCAGACCAATAACAAAAATCCAAACCATATAATTTTTATACCAAAGTTTGGATATCGACTGATTAGAAGTTGATGAAGCAGGAGAATTTGTCGGTGTTGCCATAGACCACTCAGCAGATAACAATCAAAAAGCTAGTATAGCAGAAAAACCCATGCCCCAATAACGTGCGCCAATAATTTGGCACAAAAAAAGCCGATTATCAAAATCAGCTTTTTTGGGCAATTAAACTTATTTATCGGTAGTAAACACGTTATCTTTTACCGCTTTGTATTTACCGCCATCATCCACGCTCACCACTTGCATTTGGATAGGAATATTGCTTTGGGTAATCACTTTTGGATCGCCCAGCACACTGACAGGGAAGTCATAACTTTCGCCCGCTTCTAATGGAATAGTTTTAAAACGGCTATCAAGTTTTAAGCCGGGTTGTGGTGTCAATGTCACCGCATAATCATGGTTTTGCTGGGTTTTATTGGTGATTTTGATGATGTAGTTATTTTCTACCAAACCTTGCGCATTGATTGACGACAGCTGGTTACGGTCACGGCGAATATCAATCTGCAGCGGTACACGACTGGTTAAAAAATAAATCCCTGTACCAATCAACAACGCAATCACCGCCAAATAAGCAAAAAACCGTGGACGCAAAATTTTACTTGGCTCATTCTCTACCAATTGGCGTTCGGTACTATACCGTATCAAACCGCGTGGTTTATTGACTTTATCCATGATGTCATTACACGCATCGATACAAGCCGCGCACTGGATACATTCAACTTGCAAACCATCACGAATATCGATACCCGTCGGACACACTTGCACACACATCAGACAGTTGATACAGTCACCTAAATTCTCATCTTCACCGCCTTTTTTACGCGCGCCACGTGGCTCACCACGTTTATAGTCGTAGGTTACAATCAACGTGTCTTTATCGAACATCACACTTTGGAAGCGGCCATAGGGGCAAATATGAGTACAAAAGTGCTCACGCATATAGCCTGCATTGGCAAACGTCGCAAAGGTAAAAATAAGTACCGAAACCCAAGTTAGTGGCGTCCAATCTGGCACAGGAATAACGCCAAACCATTGCCAACTATGATAAAGATAATCAGTCCCAACGGCATAGCTACTAAACGTCAAGGCAGTCACCAATGCCATGATAAACCAAATCAAATACACCAAGCCGCGTTTCATGATTTTTTCGCCATTCCAAGGCGCTTTATCTAACTTAAACTGCTTATTACGATCACCAATGACAAGCTTCTCAGTGTATTGGTACATATGCGTCCAAATCGTCTGTGGACACGCATAGCCACACCACACACGACCGGCATAAACGGTCACCATAAACAGTAAAAAGGCCGCAACCATAAAGAAAAACGCAAAAATAAAAACGTCTTGGGGTAAAAAAGTTAGCCCAAATAGCACAATCTTAGAACCCGAGAAATCGAACCATATTGCTTGGTGTCCGCCATAGCGAATCCATGGCAACACCAAAAACAACAACAATAAAAAATACATACTGACAACGCGGATATTTTGATAAAAACCCGTCACAAAACGGGGGTGTACGCGTTTTTTAGTGGCATCTATTTGGTGGACAGGGAGTTTAAAATCATTACCAGCAGGGGAAGGAGGTTGTACAGACATTGTTTGCCCTCACATATTTTCTGACATGAATATAAAAAAATGAAAGACGATAACCGCAAAACCACCGAACATCGCCTAACGAAAAATTGCTTAAACAATATATTCAATTATATATCAAATGGCAGTAAATACCCACAAAATAAAGGGAGTTATCAACAACTGCAAGATAAATGAAAAAACTTTTCCCATTGGTATTGACAGGCAAAAAGAAAAGCGTATAATACGCACTCACTGGCAGCGACTACAGCCACAAACTGTAGTAAAAACAACAACTTAAATTAATATAGATTATAAGTTGAGCGGTCATAAAAAATTA